>CAYTQR010000041.1:0-5385 GCA_964440045.1 uncultured Planctomycetaceae bacterium
GCTTTGTCCTATGTACCTCGGTGTAAAAATGATAATCGCAAAGAGCATCGAACGGATTCACAAGGCCAATCTGATTAACTTTGCCCTGCTGCCTGTTGAGTTTGAAAACGGCGATGATTATGAAAAGACAAATTCAGACGACGAGCTTGAAGTGAAGAATCTTAATAATGCTATAAAGTCTGCTGATAATATCATTGTACAAAACAAGACCGGAGGCTTTGAATTTAAGTGCAGTTTGAAGCTGTCCGATAGGAACAGAGAAATTCTTCTTGCCGGTGGATTGCTGAATTACACTAAAGGTAAATGAGCGAAAAAATCATAACAATTTTCGGCACGAGCAGGACCGCAGAGGGCGATGAAGTTTTCAATCTTGCTTATGAGCTTGGCAGATTATGTGCCGAGGCCGGCTTTACAATCGCCAACGGCGGCTACGGCGGAACAATGCTGGCCGCGGCAAAAGGGGCAAAACAGGCAGACGGAAAGACAATCGGCATAACATGCAAGGCTTTTGGCAGAAAAGGGCCGAATGAATTTATCACCGAGGAAGTCCAAACTTGCAATCTTACCGAGCGATTAGACAAACTTATGACAATCGGCTGCGGGTACGTTGTTTTGCCCGGCGGGACGGGTACACTGCTTGAGCTTGCAGATATATGGGAGCTTACAAACAAAGGCTTTATAAATCCGCCCAGACCGATTATACTATTGACCGACTTTTTCAGGCCGCTGGTTGATATTATCGCAGCCGAAGATAACCGCAGCGTTGAATTTATAACTATCGCCGGGACGCCTCAAGAGGCTGTAAAAATTCTAAAGGAACGTGTTTGATTATGAAACGAACTATAACGGTAATTTTGCTTTTGCTTTTTTCAGTTGCCGTGACTGCTTTTGGCCAGGGTCATTCGAAAATGCGCCCCTTACGGGACAGCTTTGTGATTGATGGCATTGACGGTGAGGTATCATCGGATGGCGATGCCTGGTTTTTCCGCACTTTTGAGCCGTTGACCGATGGAAAAGGTGCTCTTGGGCCCGGAACCGATGTCCAGATTCTGCCTTCGAGTATGCTCGAAAAATTCATCAGTACCTTTTCAAAAGAAAAAAATTCGTATCGCATCTGGGGTAAATTTACGGAATATGAAGATAAAAATTTCATTTACCTTTCATATTTTCTGCCCATAACAGTCCAAGAAGTTAATGAGCCGAATGAGACATTCCCTGCGCCCGATGCAAACGAAGAGAAAATTATCCCAGATAATGTTCTGGCTTTGCTGCGGCCCACGCGGAAGGTAAACCTTGCCGAGCTTAAAAAACCTCTCTCGACTGAGTCCGACGGTGTGATAGCTGACAGGAGCGGGTTTCTGCGAAAGGGCAAAAAAGGTTTTTATTTCGATTTTGATGCGTTAGGCCGAAAGTTCGATACCCTTTCCCTGCCTTTGCTTTACTGTGAATCTCTTGAGATTATGTATAAACGGCAGCGCCTGTCGCCGATTCCTGTACGATTTAAGATTTCAGCCATTGTAACGAGTTTCCAGGGCAAAAACTATCTGCTGCTCCAGCGTTCAATAAGGGCCTATAGTCACGGCAATTTCACCGCAAGGTAACTGATGAAAAAAGAACTGCAGAAAATAATTATTTCATATACATCAAAGAATTTCGGGAAATTTCTCGAAGATTACCGAAACAAATTGAAAAGTCTAGCGAGGTTCGGCGGCGATGATGTACGGACAAAAACTGTCTGGAAAATTATAAGAGAGGTAGATGCAGATACCGATGAGAAAGCGAATAAAGCTGTTATAAAATACACCAAAAAATTCGACGGTGTTAATTTAACACCAGGCAAAATCAAAGTGTCAAAAAAAGAATTACAGACCGCCCACAAACGGATTGACAAAAAACTTCTAAAGTCAATAAAGCAATCTATTGCCAATGTAGAAAAGTATCAAAAAGGCATATTTGCTCCAAATAAAAACAAATCTTTTGGGAACGGAACGGCTATTAAGTATGCGCCACTGAAAAGTGTAGGCGTATATGTACCTGCCGGAACGGCACCATTGCCATCGACGGTAATTATGGCTGTTGTGCCTGCACAAGTGGCAGGGGTTAAAAAAATAGTAGTTGTTTCACCGCCTCGATGCGATAACGACATCCATCCGGTTATCAAGGCAGTTTGTTTTGAGCTTGGAATTACAGAAGTCTATCGCATCGGCGGTATTCAGGCAATTGCTGCTCTCGCATCTAAACGCGGAACGATACCTTTAGTAGATAAAATCGTTGGACCGAGTAATCGCTGGGTACAGACAGCCAAAAAGGCTGTTGCACCTGATTATGTTGCAATTGAGTCTATTGCCGGCCCCAGCGAAGTGCTAATAATTGCAAATGACAGTGCAAATCCAGCCTTGATCGCAGCGGATATGTTAAGTCAGACAGAGCATAACATTGGATGCGGTATTGTGTTTACAACCTCTAAGAAACTTGTCCGCCAGGTAGTAAGCCAGCTTAAACTTCAAATGCCTAAACTTGGCAGGTCAAAAGAGACCTCGAACTGCATAAAAAAATACAGTCGTATCGTTATCTTCAAAAATATGAAAGACCTTATTAAATGGACGAATGAATTTGCACCGGAGCATTTGCAGATTCAATGTGGTAAGAAAAACAGGCAAATTGTTTCAAAAATAGAAAATGCAGGGGCTGTATTTATTGGCAAGTACTCACCAGTTGCTGTTGGTGATTACTGGGCAGGGCCCAGTCATATCCTTCCTACTGGTGGCTGTGCAAGGTTTTCAAGTGCGCTGACCAGCAATGACTTTATAAAATCAACCAGTATTATTGAGTATAGTAAGACAATGCTGAAAAAAAACGCTGATGATATCGTTCGTCTGGCCGAGGCGGAAGGTCTTGGCGCACATGCAAATAGTGTTAAAATAAGGTTTAAAGTTCCTGACGCTCCATAGCCTTAGCGACGGAGGGAGGGTTGAAATTCAATCATCTCTTTTTGGTGTAAATTTAACTTAATATAACGGAGGAACAAAATGAACAACGACAAAAAGTACTCTCAATTTGCTCTGGTTCGTGAAATGCTCCAGACGACGGATATTCTGCGGAAGTTCAGCCTCAAAGACGCAGGCAAGGTCATTGAATCAATCAAACAGCAGGGAAAACTGTTTTTTACCGGCGAAGGTTCGAGCAGAATCTTCCCGGCCAAGAACGCAATGTACTGCGCAAAAAGGGCAGGTTATAAGCTGGACCTTGCAACCGAAGGCGGTCTTCAAGCATGCAGCTATGATTTGACTGATTATGTTATCTTTGGCGCTTCCAACAGCGGCCAGACAAAGGAAGTCATTCGCCTGTTTGACAGGCTCAAAAAGGTCGGGCACAAACATCTTTATGCACTTACCGCAAATCAGAACACAAAGCTCGAATCTCTCGCACAGCAGGCATTTATATTAAGTTGCGGCAAGGAAGATGCGGTAGCTGCGACAAAGAGTGTTGCCGAGCAGGCCCTGTTTTATCAGGCACTTCTTGCTGCGACGCAGAATGTTGATATTAGCGGCAAAATTGCTGCCCTTGCCGATGCGGTTAATACTGCTCTTACGATGCCGATAGAGGCAGAAATTACTAAAGCGATAGCGTCGGCCGGCACAATCTATTTTGCCGGCCGTAATGACGGCGTTGCCGAAGAGCTTACACTAAAAACCAACGAAATTACCCGTAAAAAGAGCGATTTTCTTGAGGGCACTTATGCGGTTCACGGCGTTGAGGAAGTTATGAATGCCGATGATGTTGTTATCCTTATGGACCCGTTCAAAAGTGAACTTGAGAAGATAAAGCAGACTCTTGCCGAGGGTGTCGGCCTGAAGGTCTTTGCTGTTTGTGATGAGGATACCATTTTCCCGACTATAAAAGTTCCTGATATTGGTGAGCTCAGTAATTATGTTTACTTAGCTGCCGGCTGGAACATTCTCGTCGAAGTAGGCGTTTCTCTGGGCATAAATCTTGATAAACCGCAACGAGCCAGGAAAGTAGGCAACGAGTTTATGGGATAAAAGCTATTTATACCCAGCTTTTTAAAGCCTCCGCTGAATTGGGGGCTTTTTTTATGGAATGAAGCAAAAATATTTTTATTTGCTAAAATCCATGACCGTTGTTATATTCCATGTTGTTCATATATTCTTCAACTGCTTTTATTCTTAGCAGGCAGGAGCTTTAGGAATATGCAATTACCTAATTTAGAGTTGTTTTTCAGTCCTTTAAGAGTCGCCTTTCTTGTTTTCTGGTTTTATCTGTGTATGTATCTGGTTCAGCGTTTCGAGTTCAGCCCGATAGTTCCCAAAAAGATAAAGGCTGGTATGAATGCCCTGATACTACTTTTTGGCCCCTTTGTCCTTTTTATTTTTGTCATACTCGAAGCGTTCCAGAAGGTCCAGCAGTTTGGCATGCCTTTTTTTGAAGCTATTAAAAGAGCTATCGGCAGAGCAAACGAGATTGTGGATTTCAGTCATCTTTCCGGTGCCCGCGGCAAGGATTCAATTATTTTACTTGATTTGTTAGGCAGGAATCTATTTGAAGTATATGGCAGCGGCAAAGCCAGCGAGAATGACAAATATACACTTGAACATACTCTTAAACACACCCAGAGCACAATAGCAACTGCTGTTGAGCAGCTTGCCAGTGATATCCTGATAGACCCTGTCAGTAGTGATAATTATGTGGTGAGATATAGAATCGATGGGATGCTCAGGACTGTTGAAGAGGTGGACTTCAAACATTGTATGGCGATAGTTAATAGTATCAAAGCTATTTCCGGTATGGATATTTCCGAACGTCGTCGTCCGCAAGACGGGGCTTTTATAGCCAAAGCTGCCGAGAACGATATTTCATTTCGAGTAGCAAGTGCCGGCGTTCTGAACGGCGAGAAACTTTCAATAAGAATTCTTAATCACCCTGTTACGCAGCTTACGTTTTCTGATCTCGGTATGAGCGAAAGATACCAACAACTCGTAAGAGAAAAAATTGCTAATCAGTCGGGGATGATTCTTGCCTGCGGTCCGACCGGCAGCGGCAAGAGTACTACCATGCAGGCGATGCTCCGGCAGCTGGATTTTTTTACTCGTAACGTAATAACCATCGAGGACCCTATAGAATACGTTTTACCCAAGGCCAGCCAGATAGAAATAAACACCAAGGCCGGCATAACATTTGCAAAAACGCTGCGAAGTGTTCTTCGTCAGGACCCTGACATAATATTCGTCGGCGAGATAAGGGACGAAGAAACCGCCTCAATAGCTCTTGGAGCCTCTCAGACAGGTCATCTTGTTTTTGCAACACTTCATAGCAGCAGTAATGCAGCCACAATTGTTCGCCTAATGGACCTTGGTATAAAGCCGC
>CAYTQR010000041.1:5395-14625 GCA_964440045.1 uncultured Planctomycetaceae bacterium
GGCTTGTTCGTAAGTTGTGCCCTAAATGCAAGATGGCGGCAAAAATTGATGAGGTTCAGCTTGCAAAGCTCAGGGATAAGAATGTGGATATAAGTAAAATAATGCGATCGATAGGCTGTGGTTATTGCGGCGAGACAGGATACAAAGGCAGAACAGCAATTTTTGACATAATGGTTCTTGATGATGATGATAAGACTAAGATTCTTTCGTCTGATTTTTCAGTGAGCAAATTTAAGAGTACCGGTGACGAGCAATATAAAGTGAATCTGAAAAAACAGGCGATGAAGCTTGCCCTTGCGGGTATTACAAGTCTTGAAGAAGCAAAAAGGATAACCTCGAATCTTGGATGATAAATAATGTGTAAGCTGATAATAGCAGTTGGTCTCATCTTTGCGATTTTTGGTTATAAGAAAACCTGGTATCCAAGCTGGGCCTTTTTATTCAATACTCTCATTTCTATTTACATAGGTATAATGACCGCCCCGCAGATTGTTGACAAGATTCCATTTATCAGAGAACATCTGAACGATTTTGCTTATTCAGCCGGTATCTTGGCGGCAGCTGTTATTGTTTTTGTTATTGCCCAGTTTCTGTCTTCCAGATTTTTGACATCTGCCTGTCATGTGTCTTTTCCGAAAATTTTGGATAATGCCGGTGCTGCTGTTCTTAACTTTGCAGCAGGTCTGGTACTGGCAGGCTTTTTACTTTTTCTGACAACTATAATTCCTTTGGGTGATTACCCGACGGCCAAATTTCTCACAAAAATCAGTCAAATTTCTGACGAAGCCGGTGTTGTTGTGCGCAGTAGCTGTAATTTTATCCACAGTGTTTCTTTTCATGCCTCCACGATAGGAGTTGACAGGCAGATGGGAAAGATTTTGACTGATTGGAAAAGTCCTGAAACTGAACTGGACACTAAACCTACCAATCCTGACCCGAACAATATAGAAGTTGCTGAAGAACTTACGCTAACGACCAGCGAAATTACCCATAAAGAAAGGTGATTTTACTGAAGGCGCTTATGCGGTTCACGGCGTTGAGGAAGTTATGAATGCCGACGATGTTGCCTCCAGCCTTTCAAAGCCCACAATGCACGGGGGCTTTTTTTATGGAATGAAGCAAGAATATTTTATTTGCTAAAATTTATAACCGTTGTTATATTCTACGACATTCATATATTCTTCAACGGCTTTTATTCTTAGCGGCCAGGAGCTTAAGAGATATGCAATTGCCTAATTTAGAGTTGTTTTTTAGCCCTTTGAGAATCGTTTTTCTTGTTTTTTGGTTTTATCTATGTATGTATCTGGTTCAGCGTTTCGAATCCAGCCCAATAATTCCCGGTAAATTAAAGGCTGGTATGAATGTTCTGATACTGGTTTTTGGCCCCTTTGTCCTTTTTGTTTTTGTCATACTTGAAGCGTTCCAGAAGGTTCAGCAGTATGGCATGCCATTTTTTAAAGCTGTTAAAAGAGCTATCAGCAGAGCGAATGAAATTGTGGATTTCGGTCATCTTGCCGACACTCGCGATACCCCCCCCATCACTCTACTTGATGCTTTAGGCAGGGACCTCCTTGAAGTCTGTAGCAGCGATAAAGACAACAAACATGACTTTCAACATATCCTTAAACATACCCAGGGCATAATAGCAAATGCTATTGAACAACTTGCCAGTGATATTCTAATAGACCCTGTCAGCAGTGATAATTATGTAGTGCAATATAAAATCGATGGAATGCTCAGAACTGTTGAAGAGATAGAGTTCAAACGTTGTATAGCGGTAGTTAATAGCATCAAGGCCCTTTCTGGCATGGATACTACCGAACATTATCTGCAAAACGGGGCTTTTGTTGCCAAAACTGCCGAGGGCAATATTTCATTTCGTGTAACAAGTGCCGGCGTTCTGAACGGCGAGAAACTTTCAATAAGAATTCTTAATCGGCCTACTATGCAGCTTACGCTTGCTGGCATTGGTATGGATGAAAAATATCAGCAGCTTGTAAGAGAAGCGATTACTCATAAATCAGGGATGATTCTTGTCTGTGGTCCGACCGACAGCGGTAAGAGTACTACCATACAGGCGATGCTTCGAGAGTTGGATTTCTCCACTCGTAATGTAATAACCATTGAGGACCCCATAAAATACGTTTTGCCCAAGGCCAGCCAGATAGAAATAAACACCAAGGCCGGCATAACAGTTGCAAGGGCGCTGCAAAGTGTTTTTAGCCAAAATCCTGATGTAATATTCGTCGGCGAGATAAGGGATAAAGAAGTTGCCTTAATAGCTCTTGATGCTTCTCAGGCGGGCCATCTTGTTTTTGCAACACTGAAGAGCAGCAGTAATTCAGCCGCAATTGTTCGCCTGATAGAGTTTGGTATAAAGCCAATTCTGATTTCGTCAGCGATTGATATGATAATCTCACAAAAACTTGTTCGTAAATTGTGTCCCCACTGCAAGGTTATTGCGAACCTTGATGAGGCCCAGCTTGAAAAACTCAGGGATAAGAATGTGGATATTAGCAAAATAATGCAATCGACAGGCTGCGGCTATTGTGGTGATACAGGATACAAAGGCAGAACGGCAATCTTCGACATAATGGTTCATGGCGATGATGTTAAGGCCAAGATTCTTTCATCTGATTTTGTAGTGGGCAAATTCAAGAATACTGGTGATGAGCAATATAAAGCGAACCTGAAAAAACAGGCGATGAGGCTTGCCCTTGCGGGTATTACGAGTCTTGAAGAAGTAAAGAGGGCGACATCGGATATTGAATGATAGGGATAAAGGATGTTTAAACTGATAATGATAATAATTGGACTCGTTTTTGCCCTTTTATGTTATAAGAAAACCTGGTATCCAAGCTGGGCCTTTTTATTCAATATTCTCATTTCTATTTACATAGGTATAATGACCGCCCCGCAGATCGTTGACAAGATTCCATTTATCAGAGAACGTCTGAACGATTTTGCTTATTCAGCCGGTATCCTCGCGGTAGCTGTTATCATTTTTATTGTTGTCCAGTTTCTGTCGGTCAGATTTTTGATAGCCGGCCATCGTGCGTCTTTTCCGAAAATTTTAAATAGTATTGGCGCTGCCGTTCTTGGGTTTGTGGCTGGTTTGATAATAACAGGCTTCTTGTTTTTCCTGATAAATATAACCCCTTTACCTAACTGGCCGGCAGTTGACAGGTTTTTTGCACAACACGACCGGAATTCCGAAAAGGCCAGCAGTTTTGTGCTTGGCCCCTGCAATTTCGTCCACAGCATTTCTTTTCACGCCCAAACTGTGGGAGTTGAAAAACAGATGGAAAAGATTTTAACTGATTGGAAAAGTCCTGAAACAGAGCTGATCACAAAACCCGCCAACCCTGACCCAAACAATATAGAGATCGCCGAATAGTTGGCCATTTATAAACCCATACCAATTCATCTGCATTATAACCTCTTGTAAAAGCTACACTTATACCCAAAAGCAAGCCGAATTTTATCAAATCCGCTAATTTTGCCTATTTTAACTAAAGGTTTTTTATCACTCTTCCCGATACAAGTTACAGATTACCTATTTTAACAATGGCAGAAATAGTGAAAGTTAATAATGATAATATGAGAGTCGGCAATGGATTTTAATTAAATGGATTGAACAAGGGATTTTGGAGATTAACAGATGATAGACGAAATTTTCTTACAGCGGTACCTTGAGGCGCTTTTGGCAGGCGACAGAAGGCAGTGCAGAGAAGTGATTGAGGACATTCTTCACCACAACAGTGCCTCCATAACCGGCGTTTACAGTGGTGTGATTTGGCCGATAATGATGGAGATCGACACGCTTTACCGTGCTGAAAGAATCACTTCCGCACAGGAGCATCTCGCAACCCGCATCAATCGTACTATCGTTGACCAGCTCCAGAACAAACTTCCACGCCAGCCGAAGACAGATAAAAAAGTTGCTATCTGCAACTCTCTGCGTGAAATGAGCGAACTTGGCAGCCAGATGATTGCGGATATGTTTGAAAGTGCCGGCTGGGATGTGAGATTTCTTGGCGGAGGACTCAGCAATGACGATATTCTCTCGTATGTTCATCAGTTCTGTCCTGACGTACTTGTAATTTATGGTACAGAGTCGAACGAAACACCTCAGATTCGCAGCATAATTGACCGGATAAGAGAGATAAATGCCTACCCTGATATGAAGATAATGCTTTCAGGCGGTGTATTTGGCCGGGCCGATGGTTTGTGGGAAGAAATTGGCGCAGACCTCTTTGCACCTAATGCCGTAGAAGCGGTACAGCTTGCCTGTGATGAAAATCAGACAAAATGTCAGCCGGTAAGGACCATAAATCAGAGGAAACGAAAACAGCTTGCCGCTGCTGTCGAAAATAGCGGGGACGAAGAATAAAATTTTTCTTTTTTGCGTTTTATATATTAGGGGGAAAATCCGCTGTACAACAGCGGATTTTTTTGCGCAAAACCTCTATCATTGCCAATTATTTCATCCAGTCGGTCAGATTTTTTGCGAGTATTTCAGGGCTGCGGCTTTTGATTATATGCTGTGCAATCTTTTGAGGAACTTTCAATTTCTTCAAGGCTGATTCGGCTTGTTTCCACAATATCTCTTTTTCTGATTCACTCTCGGCCAGGTAAATCTTGCTTACAAGCTCACTCAGTCTGGCAAGGGCAATCTTGTCCAAATTCTCATAATAATTCTTTATCAGTCGTTTCTGATAGCTGCTAAACCCTTTGCTCATCCGGAGTTCCCTGCTGTATCGTTTTATTTTATAAGAACTTATATGCCTTGCGAGACCGGCCTCAAACTATCGACTATTAACTGCTGACTATCAACTCGGCAATCAGTCTTTTTCTGTAACATTTTATCGGACTGGAAGTTATTTATGCCTATTATCAGTATAAATACAAGGTTTTTTCTGGATTCACATATCTTTAAAGCTATAATCACTGGCGGTTTAAGGATGACGAATAGTTTTTATATGCGTAATTATACTCTTTTTCTGCTGATAATTTTATCCACTCTATGCAGATTATCTGCTGTTGAGCCGGATAGTGCCAAGTTGTTCGGGGCGGATGATTTGCATCTGCGCGGCGAGGTAATGACCAGCTATCAAAGTCCGGACGGCGAGAATGTGCTTGTCTTCGATGATGGTTTTGAACTTTTAATTGGTGATAATCAGCTTAAAAGCGACAAAGCGGTAGTCTGGCTGAAAAGTCAAGTCACTGAATATCTCGGCGATGTAAGCATTGACTACAAAGTTACCGTTTATCTTCAGGGCAAAGTGAAAATTCACAGAGGTCCGGGCTCTAAAACTACCGCCCTTGAACTTGATGAAACCACTGCCGATGGCCCCGAAGCAATGGTAGCTGAATTTATCGTTTCCGGCGAAATCTTTGCCACTGCGGAAAAGAAAATCGTTGGAGATGTGCGTACAACACAGCTTTACCGTAACGGGCTTGTTGCGACAGGTCGGGTGAAGCTGGTGCCAATGCCCGCGGAAGAACCAACCCTTGTTCTGGAAAAAGAACCGCCTAATATTCTCGAAAGAATTTTCACTGCAGGCTCTAAAGATCAGACAGGACAGCCTCTGCCTTTGCCTGTGCCGCAGCCTCAAGTGCCGCGGTTTCAGTATCCTGTCAACATCAGCGGACTCGGCGCAGAACCAGTGCAGTACGCAAAAGAGACTCTTGGTGACGGGAGTGTTATCGATATAATACGAAACAGGTTTTACCTGTGGCAAAAGCAGGATGAACAGGGGGGGTTGCTCGAGTTTCAGGCGGACTCTGCGGTTATGTTTTATTCCCGCACCTCGGCCGAAGGGCAAAGCGGAGCAGAGGGCATTGCTATGGGCAATAGCATAAAGGCGATTTATATTCGCGGCGATATAATTATGACCGAAGGCCAGCGGACTATACGTGCCGATGAGATTTATTACGATTTCCAGAAAAAACAGTGTCTTGCGGTAAACGCTGTTATGCGGCACTACGAACCATCGAGGGGTATCCCGATATATTTGAGGGCAGTTAAGCTCAGACAGGTTGCGGAAAATACATTCCATGGCAAAAATGTAATTCTATCAAGCAGTGAATTCTATGTTCCTCGATTGGCGTTGACTGCCTCTGAAGTTGTTATTACAGACACGGTTAATGTTGACCAGCGGTCCGGAAAACTCGGCCCTCACAGTTATGACACCCTGATGAAAGATGTAAAACTGAAACTTGATAACAGGACGATATTTTACTGGCCGAAACTTCGAGGCGATTTTGTGAAACCTGATATTCCACTCAAGAGAGCAGAATACAGCAGGGACGGTACTTTCGGCACAGCAATTGAGACCGAGTGGTATCTTGCCAGGGTTCTTGGCCTTCGCGAGCCGGCGGGCGTTGATTCGTCTCTTATGGTAGATTACTACTCGAAGCGCGGTACGGCAGCAGGCGCTGATATATCATATACGAAAGAAAATTATTTTGGCAATATTAACGGTTATATAATTAAGGACCGAGGCAACGACAATCTCAGCAGAAACAGACAGGACATTGAACCTGAAAAAGGTTTAAGGGGTATGCTCAATTTCCAGCACAGACATTTTCTGCCTTATAACTGGCAGCTTACTCTCGAGTCCAGTTATATGTCTGATGAAACCTATCTTGAGTCCTTTCACCGTGAGCGATACTTTAGCGGCAGGGGACGAGAAACCAGTATGCATTTGAAATGGCTCAAGGACAATCGGGGTTTTTCGATACTTGGCAAATGGCGGATAAACGATTTTGCCGACCAGCTTGAGGAACTTCCTTCGATTCAGTATCACTTGACAGGACAGTCGCTCTTGAATGATAGGTTTACCTTCTACAGTGACACTACTGTCAGCAGACTTCGCCAACGAGTCGGAGAAAATCATGTACTTAATGTTTCGAATGAAACGTTCCTGTTTGGCTCAACACGAGCTGAATTGGATATGCCGCTTAAGTTCGGTTCGAGTAAAGTTGTGCCTTATATGGCCGGTACGTTCGGCCACGACGAAAGAAATGGCTTTAACCGCAACAGCGCTATCGGCGCTGGTACACAGTTCGGTGAAAAGAATGTTTTTATCGGCGAGATTGGCGCAAGGGCTTCGACTCAGTACTGGAACTTATTTAAAAACGTGCATTCGAAATTCTGGGACATCAACGGTCTTCGCCATATCGTAAAGCCGTATGCAAATGCCGCCCTCTTTTCTGAAAGTGATGATGTAGTCAAGCAAAAGGATATTTTCAGCTTTGGTATTTTACAAAGGTTGCAGACTAAACGCGGCGTCGGAGATAAGGAAAGAATTCTCGACTGGATGCGTCTGAATATGGAATATACGATGGTCGAAGACGGGGCCTCAGAGCCGGTCAGGCCTGATAGGACCATCTGGAACAATCCCTTTGTACCGCTTGCAGCTACTCTGGCACCGGGTATTTTCTACGGCGATTTGGCCAATTACAGAAAATTTGAACTTTTTGGTCCGCAGCGGGACAGTTTAAACGCCGATTACATTTGGCGGATTAGCGACACAATGGCGTTCCTGAGCGACCTTAATTATAACATAAAAGACAAAGAACTTGAGCAGTACAATATAGGCATATCTCGCCTTTGCTGGCCAAACCTGAGTTACTATATCGGCATTAGATACTTGAGAAGCGTGGAAGTTGATGACGAGAAAGGCTCACAGGCTGTTACCTTCGCCGCCACATACAAAATCAATCCCCGATACACTGTCACCTTTGCCAACCAATACGATTTCAAACGTGATGGAAGAATAACCAATCAAATTTCGCTTATCAGACAGTATCACAGGCTTTTTTACGGTTTTACTTACAGCCAGGACGAATCACTTGACAGACGGTCGATAGTTTTTAGTATATGGCCACAAGGAATCGGAGAAATGGGTTTTGGCTCAAGTGTATTTGAGAGTCAGGGTTCTGAGCAAGACCGTAATGATTAGCCGGAAATTGTCTATTGCCGGAGCTGGCAGCTCTTTATTTGAATATATTTAAGTGGTTAATTTATTTTTTAAGGAAGGTGCAATTATGGCATTAGTTGATACGAAAAAGATGTTCAAAATGGCCTATAAAAACGACTATGCGGTCGGGGCCTTTAATGTCAATAATATGGAAATCACGCAGGGCATTATTGAAGCGGCTGCCGAGAAGAAAGCTCCGCTGATTCTCCAGATTTCGCGCGGCGCCAGAAAGTACGCGTCCATGGGTTACCTGCGGGCGATTATTGACGTTGCCGTTGCGGAAAATCCCGATATCCCAATCTGTATGCACCTCGACCATGGCGATACATTTGAAGTCTGCAAACAGTGCGTTGATGATGGTTTTACCTCGGTGATGATTGACGCATCGCATCATCCTTTTGAAGAAAACATTAAAATTACAAAGCAGGTGGTCGAATATGCCCATTCGCACAACGTTGTCGTCGAGGCGGAACTTGGCCAGCTCGGCGGAATCGAAGAAGACGTTGTTGGTGTTTCGCACGATGATGTTGCAAGTCATCTTACCGACCCGGAACAGGCCGTTGAATTTGTTGAAAAAACAAGCTGTGATTCTCTTGCTGTTGCCTGTGGAACAAGCCACGGCGCTTACAAGTTTAAATCTGAGCCCACGCTTGCCTTTGACGTAATACAAAAAGTTGCTGATAAACTGGCCGGTTTTCCATTAGTAATGCACGGTTCGAGCAGTGTTCTGAAGGAATTTAAAGACCTGATTAACAAGTACGGCGGCAAGATGCCAAACGCAATGGGTGTACCGGAAGATGCTATAAAAAAGGCTTCGAAAATGGCAGTCTGCAAAGTGAACATTGATACCGACCTTCGTATGGCTATGACAGCTAAAATTCGTCAGGTATTTGCTGAAAGCCCCGCTGAATTTGACCCGCGAAAGTACCTTGGCCCCGCCAGAGAAGCTATAAAAGCGATGGTGCTGCACAAACTTGATATTCTTGGCTGCGCCGACAAAGCGGCAGAGTGTCTCTAAAAATATTCTTTAATCGATAGTTAAACCCGACAAACTCTGTCCCCTCTGCTTATTGCCAAGCAGGGGAGGGGGCAGGTCTTTTAATTGTACCTTTTGAGAAAATTACAAATGAAAAAAGTCATAATATTTACCCCAACACCAATTTGCACTATGATTGGACAGACAAAAACCAAAAAGAACCCAAATTGTCGGCAAATTTCAAAATCATTTGCCATATGCAAATT
>CAYTQR010000042.1:0-14270 GCA_964440045.1 uncultured Planctomycetaceae bacterium
GAACCCTCATTCCCGCGATGCGACCGCGGTGTGCTCCCGTTACACCACGTCCCCTTTGTTTTCTAAAACTGCCATTTTTCATAGCAGACGATATTATCAATTGCTTCTCTCGGTCTTTGAGTTTTCTCGTCAGAAGCATAACCTATCGGCATAAGCTCGACGATTTCAGTTTTTTGCGGTATATCGAGAATTTTTCTTACTTTTTCCGTATGGAATGAACCTACCCAGCAGGTAGCAAGTCCTTCAGCCGTTGCCGCCAGGGCTATATGCTCCATAGCGATAGCCACATCTATCGGCCCTATTTTTTGGCCGCACCGCATAGAATAATCGGTATTGCTGCAGCCGACTATTATTGCCGGTGCAGATGCGATAAACATCTGTTCGTTGGCTGCAATAGCAATTTGTTCACGTTTCAGGTCATCGGTGACAACGATAAATCGCCAGTCCTGCAGATTCTTCGCTGATGGGGCAAGCCTGGCCGCTTCAAGTACGCGATCAAGTTTTTCGGTCTCAATCTTTTTTGCAGTATAGTTTCTGCAGGAATATCTTTTCTGAATAGTTTCGTATAAGTCCATTTTTGGAACTTCCACTATTGTTATATTGGTATGTGATAAACCATTACCCCTCTCTTATCTGCTAAGAAGCAGAGAGGAGGTTCTGTCGGTCTATAACTAACGGAGAGGGCGGGATTCGATTTGCCCTCTCTTTGTAACATACTCAATAATCTGATTTTACAGCTTAATTCAAATGATAGCAAGGATTTAAATTCTCTCGTTGATTTACTATTCCTGCACGATTTTTTACTAACTTGTGATGTGTTTTGAGGGCAATTTGAGGGCAAAAGGCCAGTCGAAAATCGAGAAAACTTTGCAAGTTCCAGAAGTTAAAGAACTTCTAACGACCCTTTCAAACGTAACGGAGAGGGCGGGATTCGAACCCGCGGTAGGGCAAGCCCTACACAGCCTTTCCAAGGCTGCTCGATCAGCCGCTCCGACACCTCTCCGAAAATCGTCTTTCGTCTATCGGTTGCGCAACTCGTGTCGGTTACGTTTAACGTAAGACGATAGACGAAACGAGCCTCGCGACCGCAACCGTTTAACGATATACATAATCAGTATTAGTCCGTGTTATCCTAAAGAATTACGTTTACTCTTTCTTGTCTCAGATAGGCTTTCAGTTTCGGTATCTCAATGATATTGAAGTGAAAAACCGATGCGGCAAGAAGAACGGTCGCTCCCGCCTTTACGGCCTCTAAGAAATGTTTCATTTCACCTGCACCGCCGGATGCAACAATCTCAGCGCTGGTTGCTTGTGATATCGCCTTTATCAAGGGTAAATCGTATCCGGTTTTTGCGCCATCAGCAGCTTTGCTTGTCGGCAAAATAACTTTTACGCCGAAAGAATCAACCTTTTTTGCCCATTCGACCGCATCGACCCCGGTTGCTGTTCTGCCGCCGTCGATGTAAACCTCATATCCGCTGGGCAGCTTCGGGTTTTTGTCAACGTCAATAGCTACGGTTACTTTTTCCTCGCCGAACTGTTTTACCATCTCGGAAATGATCTCAGGTTTTCGAAAAGCTGCGCTGCTCGTCGAAATTTTATCGGCGCCTGCCTCAAGGACTGCCTCAGCGATTTTCAAATTGCTGATTCCGCCTCCCACCGTAAAGGGAATGGTAGTAACAAACGCGACTTTTTTGACGACATCGAGCATTGTTGACCTGTTTTCAACAGTTGCGGTAATATCCAGCATCGCAAGTTCATCGGCACCTGCCTCGCAGTAGGCATTAGCGCATTCTGCAGGGTCGCCGGCATCTTTTATATCAACAAAATGCACACCTTTTACTACTCTGCCGTTCTGCATATCAAGGCAAGGCATTATCTTTATTTTTCTGTCGCTTTGCATTTTTAATCCTTATTAAAAGTCGTTATCGGTGGAATTTCTTTTATTTCTGAAAAAATCCTGCAGTAGTTTCGCACAATCCTCTGCAAGAATACCTTTTGTTATTTCCAGCTTGTGATTGAGCCGCTCGTCCTGGACGATATTATATAAGCTGCCGCATGCACCAGCCTTGGGGTCTTCGCAGCCATAAATCAGCCTGTCAATTCTCGCTAATACAAGAGCTCCGGCACACATACAGCAGGGTTCTAAAGTAGCATAAATACTGCATCCGTGCAATCGCCAATTACCTATGTACTCTGCCACGGCTGTAAGTGCGATTATCTCGGCATGTGCAGTAGGGTCGTTTAGCTGATGCCGCTGATTATAGCCTTTGGCAATAATTTGATCCTCGTAAGCGATAACAGCGCCGACAGGAACATCACCGTTTTTCAGAGCGATATTTGCCTGGTCTATCGCCGCAGCCATAAACTGACTGTCAAGAGCGGCTTGTTTTCGAGATGGCATTTTTTCATTCATACGACGTGATTTAGTTTTTATATCGGGACAGCGCGGTAGAAATAATCTGCTTGATAAGTTTTTCGTATGGTATCCCGACTTTCTCGGCAGCCTCAGCAACTTCTTCACCGTAGGCTATATCCGGGTTTGGATTTACTTCAAGAATGACAATCTTGTTATCTGCTGTAAGTCTTAAATCAATCCTGCCGTAATCCCGCAATTGCAGTAATTTGTAAGTTCGTTTACAAATTCGGTAGATTTTTTTTGTTGTCGCTTCGTCGAGCTTTGCAAATCCATATTCTATATTCCATTTGCTGCGGTACTCCTTATCCCATTTTACGCGGTAAGTTGCAAGATTAGGACCATTGGCGGTTTTATTGCTGAATATACATTCTCGAATTGGTAGGGTGGTAAGCTTTTTATTGCCTATTATACCAACGTAAAACTCTCTGCCTTCAATAAATTCTTCGACAATTGCTCCCTGGTTCCACTTTTCAGTAACAAACTCAACTCTCCCCTCAAGAGCCGCCAGGTCGTTAACAACAGACGCGTTTGAGATTCCTTCCGAACCGTCTTCAAATGCGGGTTTGACAATCATAGGAAATTGTATGGATTTATGCAGTCGAGTTTTTTTGCCGGTCGGGAAAAACATAAAATCAGGCACCTTTATCCGGTGATGTGCCAGAATCTGTTTGCACAGTCCCTTGTCCCTGCAGAGCGTAAGGCCGATTGAGCCGGTGCCGGTAAATGGCATTGAAAGCAGTTCAAGCATGGCCGCGATGTTTTTGTCTTTTTTCCTGTCGCCCTCAAATTCTTCAGTTAGATTGAAGACAAGGTCGGGATTTTGCTCTTTTAATTGATTGGCAACAGCGATAATGTCGTCACTGACGGCAATTATTGTTACCTCGTGGCCAAGCTCGCGAATTGTCTGGATAACATGATATTCGGTAGTAGCAACTTTTGGCAAAAGAAATTGCGGGTCATCCTCCGGCACCGCGGCTATATCCACAAGTGCGGTTATTTTGTATATTTTTTCAGTCAAATTTACGGTTCCCTGAAATTACTAAAAAGGATACCAAAAATGACTTTACCAATCCAGCTAAAAATCAACTTGCTACACAGTCTAAAATATTAGCAATATTTATTATAGCTTGATATTTCTTCTGTGCCTTTTCTGTTCTTATGCGGAATTTGTTCATCACCAGAAAATCCAAGAGAGATTATAAGCTCCACTCTTTTAAACCTGGGGATTGAAACTACTTTCTTCACCTTTTTCTCGTTGAACCAGCCGAGTATGCAGGTTCCAAGACCTTCTTCGGTGGCTTGAAGACAAAAATGTTCAGCTGCTATACCTACATCTATTAGACTGAAATTTTTCTTTTTGATAATACCTCCTAATTTAGCTGACATTTTCTGCCTTTGGTAGACTACTAATACGAGTACCGGAGCTTTCAAGGCAAAATGATTTAAATCTAAAAAGCCTGCGAAAGCCGTTTTTGCCAACGCCTTTATAAGTTCGGCATCATCAATTATTACAAATTTCCAGGGCTGTGAATTACACGCAGAAGGGGCTAATCTGACAGCCTCGATACATCGATCAATCTTTTCCCGCGGCACAGGAGTATTTTTATAATTTCGAACGCTGTATCTTTTACTCGCCAAATCCAGAAAACTCATATATTTCTCCAGACTAAACTGCTTTTAGTCAGACTTTCTACTTTGCCCCCGCATTTTTTGCAGTGTTGGTTGCAATTGCGGCAAGCAAAGCAGTGATGCCAATTATATGCCGGACATTATCTTCAGATGCGCATAATCCAAGAGAATCGCAACGCCTGGCCAGTGTATTAAGCAGTTGATTAATATCGTACTTCCTATGGCCCGTCCATCTTGTAACACTGGCAACAATCTGCCGTCGATATTCTTTTATGGTACTCGATGCCTTTTTGGCCGGCTGTTCAGAATGTGTTATAAAAAGCTCTTTCAAACTGTCATCATAATAGCCCTGAAATTCGCTGCCGAGAGCCTTTTTTTTACGTTCGTAATAAGCGGCAAGTGTCGATGTCATTTTTGCCGCGGACCACGGCAGGCGGCCGCTTGCTGTAATCGGCGGCGGCTCATTGCCGATTTTCTCCATCAGTTTGTCAACGTAATTAAGTTTACTCATTACCGGCCAATTCTTATATTTTTCCCGCCATTTGTTTTTGGGATTGAGCCATACCGCAAATGTTTCTGCAAAATCCTCATCCGGGTGTGACTGAGCATAGTTACTCTGAAGATGGATCACGAACTTTCTCGAATACGGATAGTAGCAATAGGAATCGGCATATCTTTCACTGAATCGGCCGAAAAGCTCCCGCCAGCGGGTCTTTTTATAAAGTTGATAAGCATAATTCATAGCATGACCGCATTCGTGCCTGAGAAGTTTCATAAACTTTTTTTCGGTACCGCCTTCTACTTCGAGCATTATCTTCTTTTCGATCTGTCGAAGTCTGTGATGGGCAAGGCAGAAGGGAATTCCTATAGTGGGAACTTTATCCGGACACAGCCATTCATCGGTAAGATAGCAGGGCGGATGAAAACCTGTGCCCTTCAAGTCGAGTTCGCTATAGAGCTGATTCACAAGAGGCTCTATCTCTGAGCCGGCTATCTGCAGCTTCAGGTTACGGATTCGCTTTTGCAGAATCTCGTCGTCAGTTAGTTTTTCCCAATCCTGTTTCACTTTTGTATGAAAGCAAAATTAATCTGAATATAAAATTAGCCCCAAGGGGATTTGAACCCCTGTTGCCGGGTTGAAAACCCGGTGTCCTAGACCTACCTAGACGATGGGGCCATATTCAAAGTAATTGAAGATTTAAGATTTAAGATTTATAAAAACCCTGCCGAAGGCAGTCCATAAATCTTCAATTTATTGAATTATTCCATCTCTATAGCTTCAACGGGACACTCATCGACACAAACACCGCAGTCAACACAGGTGTCAACATCTACTACCGCCTTGCCGTCGACTATTTTTATCGCTTCAGCCGGGCAGGCTTCAATACATGCCTCACAGCCTGTGCATTTATCTTTATCTACTTTTGCCGGCATAACCGAACCCCTTTCAAAAACAATTTAACGTACTATTTTAAATTACACAGTTTGAGGCGGAAATAGTACAAAAGTCCAGCCATTTTAACAATAAAAAATTCGCTAAAATTCAAACAAAATAGAAAATTTAGCTAATTCATAACCACTTGCTAACAAAGGACTAATATCCAGATGTATACACGCAGGGTATAAAAATAAAGCTAATTTTAGTCTCCTTGCTCCGTTACTGCCGTCTCCTGGGCTGTATCCTGTACAATTTGCAGATTACTACTATTTCTGTCAGTCTCAGCATCGCCCGCAAGTATTGCAGCCAACTCCTTTACGATAGGTTGTGGGTCATTTTTCGCTGTCCAGTTTAGGACGGATGAAAACTTTTCATCCTGATTTCCGGCGAGAGTAAGAACGGCCATTAATCTCACAGGCCAGTTAGAGTTGCTCAACTCCTCGGACACTGCTTCTGTAAGTCGATAATCCAGTTTTAGCTTCAACATCGCAGCCATTGTCTGTACCTTTAAAACCCAGTCATCTTCAGAAAGGCATCTTGCAATCGCCGAACTTAATAGTTCCGGCTCAGCGTACATAAACTGGTAGGCAGGTCCCGTCTGCCTGCATTTCTGCTGCTCGGCAAGCAAACCTGCAAAAAGCTGGGCGGACTTTGTCTTCTGGCCCTGATGCCCTCTCTTGATAGCATCAAACCTCTGCTGCAAATAGCGCGTGTTGAGCTTAAGTTTGCGACGTTTCAAAATCACCTGTACGGGTTTTATTATAAGTGTATCTTTTACCCAACCATCTGCCGTTATCCGGGGGTCAAGGTAGACTGTATATTTAAGATTCAGTTCCGCCTGAGGATGACAATCCAGAATATGCTTTACTCTGCCGGTATCCAGCCGAAGCGGAATAAACAACGCATTACCAGCCCGGATTTCATACGACGGCCGGACAGTCTTTACAATCAGAGCCGGTATCTGCTCGGTCAAATCGCCGTTTATCTGCACATCGATTCTTATATTGCCTTTTATCATCGCATCCGGGCATACAACTATCGGTTCTGAATAATTATTTATTACCGCAAGATTGCCTGTAATTTCACTGCCGTAAGAAAATGTAGAGCCTCTTATATTAAATTCCATAGATACCATCTTCTCGGGTTCGACAAACTGGCTGAAAAAAGATCGCCCAAAATCATTCTGCAGCGTCATTGTAAGTGCAGCCAGATCCACCGGCGGTATATATTCAGAATCGACTTCTTTAAGTTTTTCTTTGGCCTTTTGCGATTCAAAAGTTCCCGGCAAAGTCCCAACCACCTTTTTAAGCAGTTCCCTGCCTGAGTTCACATCTCCCTTTTGCACAAGAATTATTCCCTGCGCAAGACCCGCTGCCTGCATTGTTGTGCCGATTTTTTTAAGCAGCGACTCGGCAACTTCAATCTGATTATTTTTTACAAGTGCATAAGCAAAAAGTGAAGCAGCATTAATCGAATTCGGTTCTGCATCATACGCCTTGGTCGCCCAGGTCAAATCTTCCTGTGAATTAACATCAGCGATAAAATTAAAGAACCATGCATAATCCTCAAGCTCCGACGATGAGGCTTTCTGCCGGCCGGTAAGAATTTTATCTGCACGAGATTTTATGCGGTCAAGTATAGTTTTAAAGCTATTTTCGTCATCATTCTGTAAAGCTGCCGCCGAAGCAATTGCCTCAACACGCACATCAAAAACATCCATATCCCTAAGCTGCCGGGCTATTTGCTGGCACCTGCTGTACTGTTGGGCATTATAACAGTTAAGCATCAATGGCCTGTAAAGGTCCGGCCCTAAAGCTTTCTGACCCTGGAGATACTTAACCAGATCAATACAGTATTGGTACGCTTCGGCGGCGGGTTCATAAAGACCCAACGTTTCGGCGTATTGCGCAAAGGAATATACCGAAGTAAAATCAAGCGGATTGGCCCTTACCGCAAAACGTAAATTATAAAGATAAGCGATATCAGACAACCGCCTGTCGCCAGTCTCTGAAAGCTCGGCAAGTTTGGCAAAAGCAAGACGGTTGTATTTATTTCCGCTAAACGCCTGCATAAGATACTTTTGAGCCTCGAGTAAATCGGCAGTTTCAGCTTTTAAAAATCCAAGCTGAGCCGAAAGGTCTGATGCAAACATAACGTTTTTCTGCTGAAACTGGCCAAGCAACTTCAACAGCAATTCTTCACGCTTTTCTCTCGTATCAAGTCTCTCAAGCAGATACCCCACCGCCTTTGATGTTACTTCAAGGTCGCTCGAACGGTCAACATATCCTATAAGTGCCAGCCTAACAGCATCTGAAATGTTTTCATCAGGATATTGCCACGCAATGTTAATAATCTCCGGAAGAATATAATTTGCCCTGTTGTCAAGATTGACCGCAGCATTTAAGAATATAACCGCCTGCTTAGCCAAAAGAAAATCGGCTTGTTGGTCGGCATAAAGCTCACGGCCTATATTGTAAAAAGTCCTTGCCGTCAGCGGAGAAGATAATCGCTCTTCCACTGCAGCGACAGTCGAACTGCCTGCAGAAAAAATCATAAAAATAAACAAAACCAGAATTTTTGCTTTTCTACCGGACATTCTTAAACTTAACTTAATATTTCTCTTAACTTTTATATCGGCTATAACTGTCTATAAATGAAGTATTTATGCAACAAAGACAATATCTCCGAGCCACTGTTTGCTCCTTATCACTTTAACCTGTTTTATTTCAGCGACTTAGGACCCGTTACCAGCGAAAGCATCTCTGCCTTTAACAGTACCGCCCCTGCCGTATACAAAACCACTGCGGTAAATACTGCCGCTCCTAATTGTACGATTCGCGGCAAAGAAAGAGTCAAATTAAGTACAAAAAATGTAACAATAAACATAACTGATGTAATAATTACAGTTTTTACAAGCTCAACAATTACGCCGTCAAATATTTTCCTGCCAAGCTTGCCGGCCAGACTCTTCAAAAGTATCGCAACCTGCAAATAGGAACAAAACGCCGTTGAAAGTGCAAGTCCCGCTATGCCAAGAGGCCAGATAAGGACAAGATTTAAAACAATATTGACCGCCACTGCAATAAATGCGCTTTGAGCAGGTCTTTTTGATTCGTGCAGCGAATAAAAAGCCCTCGTGCAAATCTGCTGCATGAAAAAACCAGTCAAGCCGGCAGCATAAAATGCGAGCACAAAAGCCGTGGAGATTGTGTCCGCCGAACTGAATTTACCTCTCTCAAAAATCAGGCTTACCAAAGGCCGGCGGACAAGAATCAAACCAGCCGTTGCCGGCAAAGCTATAAACAGCACGCCTTTAATACCCCTTGCTATCGTAGTACAAAGAGCGTCTATATCCTGCCTTGCCGCATCTGAACTCATCACCGGAAAAATAGCTGTCGCAAGACTTATCCCGAGTACTCCAAGCGGAAACTGATACAGCCTTTGCGAATAGAAAAGCTGCGATACCGCACCTTCCCACATCGGATAGCTTATTTCCCTGCCAAACCACACAAATGCCGCCCCCTTCTCTGCTGAGCCTGAAAACCACGCTGCTATCGAAACATCAGCTAATGTATTTATCTGAGTCGCCGTCAGCCCAAAAATCATCGGGGCCATCAGAAATATCATCTTCCTGAACGCCTCTGTCTTTACCTGCCAGGCAGGTTTTATTAAAACCCCGTTCGCCCTCAAAGGCACAAACTGTATCGCCAATTGCACAACCCCCGCTACCAGGACCGTACAAGCAACAAAATACAACTGCCCCTGGGGTTTTGTTGATAAAACCCATCCGCTGAAAAACAATGAGCCGATTATAAATATATTTAAAATCAAAGGAGCAACAGCAGGCATCGCAAAGTGCCTATGTGCATTGAGCAGTCCTGCCGCTATCGCCACAAGACATATCAGTATCATATAAGGCAGCATCAAACCGGTAAGCGATAGTTTCATCGCTGTCGCCGGCAGCGGCGAAAAGAAAAAGTACCATCCCCATATAACCACTTCCCCTGCCAGTACAACACAAGCTAAAATAACAAATACCACCGTAAAAGTCGTCGATGCAAGCAACCCTGCTGCCTTTCGGTCAACTTCAAGCTGCTGACTGTAAATAGGAATCAGCGAACTCGACGCTGCCCCCTCGCCAAACAGCCGCCTTGCCAGATTGGGTATCATAAACGCGATTACCCATCCATCCATCAACCAGCCGGCGCCGAAAAAAAATGCAAAAGCCATATCCCGGCACATACCGAGTACTCGGCTTATAATCGTAAGAACAACAAGCTGTCTAAACCCTTTGAACATTTGACCAGTTTATATACTCACCAGAAGAATTTTGCAACGACTATCAACTACTAAACTCTTTCTGCCCCGCAACGGCCAAAACAAACGCAAAAACCTTTTTGGCCCCTGCTTCTTTTAAAACCTTCGCACATTCATTTAATGTCGCTCCGGTTGTTTTGATATCGTCGAAAAGACAAACATTTTCCCCCTCAAAATCGTGCCGTCTGCGAACCGCAAAGGCCCCTTTGACGTTTTTTCTCCTTGCGGCAGAACTAAGACCAACCTGCTCGTTGGTATAGCGAGTCCGAACAAGGTCTGTATTGAATCTCGCATCGCCAAAGTCTAATCTTTTGGCTATAAGCGCGGACTGATTAAACCCTCGCTTAAATCTTTTCCGCCAATGCAGCGGCACCGGCACAACATAATCTATTTCGTTGCGACAATCCGCCCGTTCGATTGCATCCTGTCCGAGACTTACCAGAGGCGCCAGCAGTTCAGTCCTGTCGGAAAGTTTGAATTTAATAATAAGATTTCTGAGCGCCCCCCGATACACGCCGAGGCAATTTATCGAATCAAAATGGAATTCCTCCTCCTGGCACTGGGCACAACCGTCAGGCAATCGGCCAAAAGCACTCATCTCCTTGCCGCAGCGTAAGCAGTGCGAATCGACAATACAAAATCCAAGACTTTGCCAGCAATCCGAGCAGAAATGTTTATCTTCCTCACAAATATCGCTATTGCAGAGCCGGCAGTAATCCTGCCAGGCAATCTGCCGTAGATTCCTAATGAAATTTCCAGCCGAGGCTAAAATCGTTTTCACAAGGCTAATTATAAAAAACAACGATGAAAAATAAAGAAAATTCAGAACGGTATTACTGTAAATCAAATAAGCTATTATCCAGCGGACCAAACCAGCCGAGCATCACATCGGACGAATTAATCCCATCATAAATAACCATATTAAAATCTGTCATTCTCTCCGAAGTTATATGTCCATCCACCCAGCCGATATTTGCCTTGCCTCTGTGCCTGAAATGTATCGAAGGCCAGGCGTAACCCCAATCGTTAAGCGGCGGTTCGGAAAATGAGTATTCCAGATAGTAAGGAACTCCCCTATCTGCTTTGACCATTGCACAATCAGCAAACATAACTGTTTGTGCCGACGAGGCAACTTCCGTATTACGGGCGGATTTTTCATAATTTTCTTTTTTGTCGCCCTGCCATACCTTCGAGCCTATATACCTCATATTATAGCCATACCCACCACATCCATCTTCAAAGTTGAAATCCCACGGATCGCCTTGCCTGAATTTTACTTTCTGCGGGCATTCTTTGACTGCACCATCGGCAAGGTAGGAAACAAGAGGTCCTTTCAGCGAGTCAAACGGTTCATCAAGGTGCTCTCTTACTCCGTGCCATCGATGAAGATTCGCTCCTCCAGGATATATGTCGCTTGCGGCCAGTGCGTAAGAGCCATTATTTTCGATAGCATAACCGGTATTTGCCAGCACAAGCTGACGAAGATTGCTTCTACAAACAATCGCTTTGCCCTGCGAACGTGCCGAGGCAAGTACCGGCAGCAAAATACCCATAAGCAAGGCAATTATTGCCATAACAACCAGCATTTCTACAAGCGTAAATGCTCTTCTTGATATAATCATAAATCGCCCATCGCTTACGGCTGTCTTTGATGAATTACGCCTACTGCATCCAGATCAAAACCTCCGGTATCAAAAGGTGTGGGCCAGGGATCGTTTATTTTATTGCCGAGAGAATCTATACTTGACCATTCAGTAAGCCATTGAAATATAAATTCCCTGATATCATTCCAGTCGATGAAATCATAAGGAGCAGCAATATCGCATCGCTGGTTCCACCCGGTATCCCCAGGTCTGCTAAAATATGCCCCAGCCAATACGCTATAATCGAGAAAATTTACAAATCCGTCATTATTAAAATCAGTTGGCTGAATACAGCCTACCACATCAATTATCCTTACATGGGTAATGGAATTAATATCCAGACCTTCAATACCGGCAAGTTCCTGCAGGTCAAACGGTGTGCCATAACCGCATCTGTATTTGCCTGTAAGATTATGGATATTAGTCGTATCCACACTGCCGAAAGTGCCAACCTGTATATTAGGGTCTGTAAGCGAAACAGCCTCAAAACGAAAGAAGTTATTGCCATCACTGCTGACTTCAACAAACCCAAGCTCCAAAAAAGTATTATTGTAGCTGTTTTCAAAAACCACAAAGTCGTTGCCGTCTTCATTTGTTATCGGATTTTGAAAACTAAGCGTAGCCACCCCCCCATCGCCAAGGCTCACAACATCATAAATACCACCTTGTGCAGATCCGAGACAATTTGCATCATCACCATAACCAACATATCCCAACTCAGGCCTGCTGACATCAATAAAGCCTCGCTCAATAATTGCTTCTGTGGCCCAGGCAACAATACTGGCATCATCCATATAAATAGCTGTTGAGCCAGCTTGTCCTGCCGGAGGCGCGTATGGTCCGGCAAAAAGGGCCGAGCCGCTTACTACCACTAAAAACAAAAATATTATTCTACGCATCTCGGCCACCCTCTTAACATGATGTATTATGGCAGATAGATGTATCTGCCATAATACATTCAAAAAAATCTTCGTTACTTCCTCCTGCGAAGCAGTAAGCCGCCAAGACTGAATAAAATCACTGTAGCTGGTTCAGGTATAACTGTATCCATTGCAAAATAAGCCGGCGTATTCATCCCATAAACAACATCAAAATCACTGGAACTGAGCGAAAACTCAAGCGTCTTTACAATTCCCAGCGAACTAAGGTCAACATACTCCCAGTTATCAACTATATAATCATTGCCGTTATCTGCGAAACGATAATCAGCAAGATAAAAATCAATTGTGCCGGTTTCCACATCCAACATATCTTTGCCGGTAATAGTCAATAAAAACCAGTCTTCATCGCTGCCGGTATCACCGCCGAACTTCTTACCATAAGCATCGCCCTCAAGTATAGAATAATAGGCATAGTTGTTGTTAGTTACATAAATACCATCTATAACACTACTGTCATCAAGTGTTATTGAGGGTGGCTCACTCCAGCCGATATATGCGATGCCATAGTTCGAACCGCTCTGCGCCGAACCTGTAATAGCTGTGTATTGGCCGTCCATACCTTTTTCAACAGGCTCCTGCTGCGACTTGTTTGAATATGACCAGCCGTCCCAGGATGTAACACCGCCACCGTAATCTGTAAAATTATTATTAAACACAGCCGAACCACTCGTAAAATCACCTGTTTCATCTGAGCCGTTCCAATAGGAATTTGCACTCAAAGTTAAATCGTCAAAATTTGCGATATCCGCATTAGCCGCGCTAATAGCCGACAAAACAATAATTAAAGTTACCAAATTTTTAAATTTCATTTTCTTCCCTTTCTCCAAAATTTAAAGTTGTTTTAATTTTAATTTTTTAGTTACTAAATTCTCAGATTAAATTCTTTTGCCTTATACAACTCCTTCCTGCGCACCAGACTTTAACGCGAAGTGGCACACTTTAAAAAAACCAACAAAAAAAGCCGCCGTTCCCACAAAAGGAACGGCGGCTTTAATCATCCACAAATAACACCCATAAAAGGCGTATCTGCTGGTGTTCCTTACGCGAGAACTCTCAACAAATTACCGATTACAAACAGGTTTTCTGACTTGCGTCTTCCAAAAGAACCCTTCCCGCTCATTTATGAGCAGTGGGATAACTTCTTTCGGCCTTGCGACTTACATCGCAAATGACGCTTACAGCGGCGCGACCGCCACGGATTTTCACCGTGTTCCCTTTTCTGCAATCAGATATTATCTTTTTAAAAGAACAACTCGTAAAATAACAAGCCAAAGAATAAAGGCAATAGAAAAATAAAAATTTTTTACTTCAAAAGAAAAATTACAATCAGCATTGTTGTAATCGCAAAGACACAAACGCCTAATGAAGCAATAAAAACCCACATAAACCGTTTATGCTGCGTATTTAAAATATATTTCAGGTATCTGTCACTCGCCGAAAACGTCCTGCTCATCTGAATTATACTGTCAGTTTGTCCCTCAACATTATCTTTTAATTTATCCGTTATACTGTTAAATCTTCTAAAATCCTCAACAAGCTGAGCGTCAATATCTGCAGAAGCTGAAAGATGCACCGACATATCTGAAATCGCATTGGTCTGTTTTTCTGTCGCTGCCGGAATTTTTTCAACCGCCTCGGCAAACTGCTGATTCTTCAGCGATTGTACCTTTAATTGTTCGACAAGTGCATCGATAACAGCCTTTTGGTTCTTCAGCCCTTCCGGAAAATTCTGCAGAAACCGCGGCAGTTCGTCTATCCGCCGCGTAAGCTCTTCGTTTTGATTTATCTGTCGGCCGATATTTTCATTTATCCCACCCAGTTTCTCGACAAGCTGCTCAAATGAGGTCTGAATCATCCCCAGCGCTTCTGTACGGCCATCTCCG
>CAYTQR010000043.1:0-7407 GCA_964440045.1 uncultured Planctomycetaceae bacterium
TTCTAATGCTCTATCCGCCAAGGCAACACAACTAACTGACAATAAAAGAATGCTCATTAATGTGAAATGTTTTGTTTTCATAACCCTTTCCTCCTTAAAAAAAGACAAACAGGATGCTAAGTAAATCATCTCAGGCATAAATGTTGTGAACCTGACTACTATATGATAAGCGTTTCTAAGTTAAGAATTTTTCATTTTTTTTAAAAAATTTGAAGAAATAGAGACAGAACAATATCTGGACAAAAAAGAACATGAATGAGAGTAAGTTAAACTATAAGGCAACAGTTTCTATTGTGTTCTTTCAAGCCAATACTGGCAAAACAACATTAAATCGTTGACATTAACACTGCCGTTAGTATCAAGGTCAGTTCCTTCACATCCGTCCAGGGCATTGCAATTTCTTTCCTGCCAATAAGATGCAAGAATTGAATAATCTCGAAAGTTAACTATGGAATCATTATTAAAGTCACGTGTGCGAACATGAGAAAAGGCAAGATGGTAAATAGGTATATCCCAGCTTATACGATAATCATAAAATCCAACATTACAGTTGCCTATCTCTATGGCATTATAATCAATAATAAACCAGTCTCCTGCCTCTATATCGTGAGGGCCTGGATATAAATCAAAACCATCAACAGGATACTCCTCCAAATCGTAAACCTTAGCCGGGTTACCTGCAGCAGGCAAATGTGAGCCTGACCAGTCGCCTTCAACCAAGGGTCCTCTTGCCGACAGAATTCCATAAGGCCAGTATTCTTCTTCGATAGCCAAATATCCTCCATCACCATTCTCATCTCCCCAGTATTCATTGGTGTCAGAGCTTACAACGATTACCAACTCGGTTCCAACCATGATATCTCGATATACGTGAGGGACACAAGGATCAGCTAATTCAAGTGGTGTGTTGCCATCGGATAGGTATACTGTTGTTGTAATCTCCCCTGTAGCAGTCAAAGTCACACAAAAAATAAACACTAATACTAAAAATATCAACTTCCACATAATTCCTCACCTCCATGTAATAATATTTAGTATCAGTAATACATATGATTTGGAATCTAAATCCCTGAAAAAACCCGGAATGTTTTGATTATCATTCATTGCGACCACGAGAACAAACAACGTAACCCCAATATATGCATTTAGCTCGTATAAGTCAAGAAAAACTTTGTTTTACAGTAGTCTTTTCGCAGACGATTCTTACAGCAGCAAAAAAGAGGAAATAGAAATGGCCGATAGTTTACTTCAAAATGAACAGCAGCAGCTTGTTGAGCGTCTTTTACGCAGCAGTGAAGGTCTAAGCGAGAGCGCATTTGTAACTTCAGCCGGCGGGAAAACCATAGGCTTTGTTGCCAAGGTCATCAGCAAATATGATTACAATCACTACAATGTAAAAGCTGTAGAGGTTGATATTGCCGGGATAGATCCGATGGTTGTGGGTAATGAAGTCAGGGCAGTCAATGTTGCCGAATCATTTACGTCACAGGGGAATCTATCTGCCGGCAGCTATATAATAATGTTCAAAATTGGTAAATGGTACGTTTTTTATGCACCGGTGTAAAATGACTAAAGCTGAAAACAAAAACAAACAGTGGTATTTCAATAGGCGAATCGACTTTTCAGTGCTTATTCAGCTTGTCTTTTTAGCGGCGCTGATTGTGGGAACATGGGTTAATCTCCAAAACCAGCTTTCTCTTCTGCAGCACGACGTAACAAGGCTCATAGAAACGCAGTGCCAGTTCCAGCAGCGGATTGAAGAATTGAGCAAGGCCAGTATTTGTTATGAATATCGTCTGCGTGCGATTGAAAAAAAACTTCCCGAAGCTGATATCGGAAAAAACGGAAAAATGTAAAAATAAAAGAGAATAAACTATGAACAACAGTTTATATTCTTATGAATATTATCGCTCTTTGATATCTTGCGAAAGATGATAGGCCTTTGTCGTTATGCTATGCAATTACATAATTGCGTTTTGAAATTAAGGCTATCATATATTTCCTGGCTTTCTCGGCAAATGCCAATGCTCACTTTTTTCTTGTAGCAAAGTATGGCATCTATCAGAAATCTATAAAACTCTATACGTTGTTTGAGAGTGTACCGTAATTTCCCGTCTTCTGCAGGCTCTTGCAGAGACCTAAATATGTTAGAATCGGTTTTAAGGTTGTAAGCTTTTACAGAGAGATTTATATGTCCCTTAAAAAGTCTTAACATTCCAATAGTAATATTTTCTGGTTCTGTGTGAGTAAGTATTTTTTTCAGTAGAGATTCATAAACTGTTTTCCAGTTATTACAAAGTATGCCTGGGTCAATTCTGAATCTTATTCTATAGCCATACTTCTGACATTGCTTTGCCGCATTGATTCTTTCATCGAGCGAAGCTGTTCCAAGTTCATACTTATCAATAACTACCTGTGGATTAAGGCTCCACGAAACAACAACTTGATGGTTAGGCTTTATTTTTAAAAGATTATCTATATTGCTGCTTTTTGTAAGCATCATCAGATATGCATTGTTAAAGTTCTTGAATAGAGGAATCAACAAAGTAGTAAGGTTTGTAATATGGTCGAGAGCGAGACTATCGAGCATCTCGCCGAAGTTAAAATGAATTTTATGCGAGTTGTCTGATACAAGTTTTTGTATCTGTTTAAACATTTTATCGTAATTAATATTGATTTTTATAAAAGCGCCGTATTTTCTATAAATATAAGCGAGATAACAATAGACACAGCTATAAGGACATCCATTTGAAAGTGGAACGAGTTTGTAATAAGGGAAACATCTCATATTTTTTCCGATATCACCATTGAAGTGCTTTATAAACGAGGATGTTTTTCCAATCATTAGAATTTTTTTGCTTTTTTGCAGGGCTTCTGACATAGATAAAGACTTGGGATAATTCAATCTTTGATTTTTAATAATTTCTACTTCAGCATCTTTAAACAAATTTATTATTCTCTGTGCCTCGAAGCTGTCGGCAGCTTTATCCCAGAGGAGAATTCTATCTGGCTTGAAGTTCTTTGCCGTGTCCACAATATTTCCTTTTTAATTTTGTCGCTATTGTCCATATGTATTTTAACACATTTTTAGTTATGAATAAACAAAATTGGATCTAAATCGAAAGGATTTTTTTATGAACTGGAGAATAATTTTATCCATTGTTATTGTTACTGTGGCAGTGCTGGTAACAGGCTGTCAGTTCGCTTATGACTTTTGGCCTGCGGATATATCACCTCTCGCGGTCAAATACACAGGTCGCGACCCGAACAGCATTAAATGGTACGCTCAAAACCTGCACACTGCCAGAGAATTGAAAAATCAGATAATAGACACCTACATTGACAAGCAGCTTCGGCTCGATTATCTGGCCAATCTTAACAAGGAAAAGTATCAGCAGGTAATCGGCATACTCGGCTTATCGATAAAGCAGGCCGAGCAGGACAGAATGACAACAGTAGGCACTCTTGCTCAGCCCGGCTGGTTATTGACCGGCTTGCTCACTCTTTTGCCGGTGGGATCATATGTGGCCGGCTGGCGGACTTTATGGCCTTCGCATTATACCGAGCAGGAAGTGCAAACGGCTCTTGAGGAAAACCAGGAAAAAACGACAAAAGAAACAAAAAGCTCAAACGCCTGAAAAATTGTTTATTATGGGCCTTTATGAAAAAAAACGAGCATTTTTCTTTCTAAATCGCATCTTCAGCTTAAAGGGTATCCCTGATAGGTCGATAAACCTTACAAGAGATTAACTTTTAGGACTATGCAGATATGAAGACGAAAAAACAGCGTAAAGTCCTTGTTATTGATGATAGCCAGGCGAATCTTATTCTGTTAAAGGCACATCTGAACAGCATGGGACTTGTCGCGATTCTTACCGAGAATCCCGCTGAAGGCATGAAATTAGCAACCGAGCAAAAACCTGACATCGTTTTACTTGATGTAATGATGCCGGACATTGACGGTTTTGAAATATGCAGACGGCTCAAGGCTGATGTTAGAACGTCTTCGATTCCGATTATTTTTGTTTCTGCAAAGGACCAGAATGAGGACAAGATTTTCGGCCTCAAACTTGGTGCCATTGACTATGTAACCAAGCCTTTCAATAGAGGTGAACTTCAGGTGCGAATTGGAATAGTGCTTCAGATGATTGAACTCCAGGAAAGGCTTATTCTTCTTGCAAATACTGATGAACTTACAGGTCTTTCAAACAGACGTCACTTTTTTGAGGTTCTCGAGCGCGAGATACTGCAGGCCAAAATACGCGGCAGCTCAGTTGCTGTTATGATGTTTGATATTGACCATTTCAAAAACGTTAACGACACTTATGGCCACTTGAGTGGCGACAAGGTTCTTCAGCAGATCGGCAAAATCCTGAATGAGAATATATATCCTCTCGATCTGGCGGCTCGTTACGGCGGAGAGGAATTTATTATTCTTATGCCGGGTATGCCGGTTGACATTGCAGGGCAAAGGGCTGAAAAACTCCGCCGGATAGTCGATGATTATCATTGGGAAATCACCGACAAGCCTATATCGGTTTCATGCAGCGTGGGCGTCACTGTTTTTGACGGGTCTGATAGCACCGACCCTTATGAGCTTATAAGAAGAGCTGATGATGCACTCTATGCTGCTAAACATCGCGGCAGAAACTGCGTCATTTTATACGACCAGCTCGATCCGGCCGAGCAGATTCAGGAACACCAAAACGAAGACTTCAAGGAATTGCAGGCAAAAATTTCATCGCTTGCCAACCGGATAAAAGTACAGACGATTGGCACAATCACGGCATTTGCAAAAGCAATTGCAGCCAAAGATTATTATCTTGCCCGGCATGCCGAAAACGTTAAGGTCTATGTAGCTGAAATAGCAAAGAAAATGGAAGTATCACAGGCTCTGACGGAACAGCTTCAAGTCGCGGCAATACTGCACGACCTTGGCAAAATAGTGATTCCCGATGAAATTCTTCATAAAGCCTCATCTCTTACCGATGAAGAGTATAAAATTATCAAGCGGCATCCTATTGCAAGCGCCGAAATTCTTACACCGGTCGGTTTATTCAGTCAGGAAGTGGTAATTATAAGGCACCACCACGAAAACTTTGACGGTACCGGATACCCAAATGCCCTTGTTGGCAAAAACATTCCCATTGGCTCACGAATTATTGCTGTTGCCGACTCGTTTGATGTGATGACCTCGAATTATTGGGGTGATGACCCAAGGACGGCGGAAGATGCGATCGCCGAGATTACAAACCTTGCCGGTTCTCAATTCGACCCGGAAGTTGTAGATGCTTTCAAAAGCGCATATGCCCAACACAAGGACACTTGGCCGTTGGCACAGAAACAAATGGCCAAAAACTATATCTGATTACAGACTGTGAATTAGTCCTGTAACCCCTATCAAATTATCTTATGATGCGTTTTGTAAGTTCTTCAAGCTGCGACTGAATTTTACCATCGGTTTTTTCCAGTTCGTTGATTTTGCTGCAGGCATACATTACGGTGGTATGGTCTCTTCCGCCCAGGTGTCCGCCGATTTCCTCAAGACTGTGGCTGGTTAAGTTTCTGGCAAGATACATACAGATTTGTCTTGGCATAGCGATACTCTGACTGCGTTTTTTGCTTTGCAGATCAGCCGGGCGGACATCGTAATATGTGGTCACGGCTTTTATGATATCGGTAATGGTGGTATTTTTGTTTGTAGTTTCTCTATCGCCTAAAGCTTTTTTGGCGACATCGAGACTGATTTCTTTATCTGTCGCACCGGCCAGGGCATAAACTGTTGTCAGCGCTCCTTCCAGTTCGCGGATATTTGTCTTGACCATTTCTGCGATGTGTTCTGCAACTTCATCTGCAATTTTCATTCCGCGAAGCCTTGCCTTTTTCTGTACGATGGCTACTCTTGTTTCATAGGTAGGGGCATCGATCCTTGTAACCAGACCGCATTTAAATCTGCTTGTAAGTCTTTCAGGCAGAGACGGTATCTGGCCCGGCGGAGAATCAGCGCTTAAGACTATCTGGCTGCGGTTGTCATAAAGTGCATTGAAAGTATGGAAAAATTCTTCCTGACTTTGTTCCCGCTCTCTCAAAAACTGTACATCATCAATTATAAGCAGGTGGACGGTACGGTACAAAGCTTTGAACTCGGCAAGCGAGCCGGTCTCAATTGCACTGATGAAACGGTTGACAAACTCTTCACAGCTTAGAAACTGAATTTTTGCTTTGACAGAATTACTTCTCGATTCTCGGCAGATTGCATGGAGCAGGTGAGTTTTCCCAAGTCCTACACTGCCGTAGATAAATAAGGGATTATATGTTTTTCCGAGCGATTTGCTTACAGCGATACAGCTTGCATGTGCCAGCCGATTGCCGGGACCCACCACAAAATTATCGAACGTATAATCCGGATGCAGCCGAGGGCCTATTCCTGATATTGGGGAAAGTTTACCTTTACCGACTTTTTCGCCGGTGCCGAACTTTACGCTTACCAGATGCCCCGTAATCTGCTGGGCTGCACGTGTAAAACTGCCGGTGCAATTATCCGCAAGAAACCCCGCGCTCTCGCTGTTCGGACAGGTTATTTCGAGCAATCCCCCATTGAAGTTCTTCACCGCAAGGTCGTCAAACCACTTCCGGCTGTTGGCGGGATCAAGCGACTTAACCCGTTCAATGATTGCTTCAAATATCTCTCTTGTATCCTGTGCCAATTTCTTTCCTCCCTGTCGGTCGATTTGAATAAAACACCGTCAAAAAACGGCACACCCGTATATTGTATTGTAAAAAAATTTACACAGATCCTTAAGCATGCATAAGCTGCCAAACGTGCCTTCCCTGACGCTCAAAATCTATAGTCCCAAGACGGTTTTGTCAATCAAAAAATGTAATTATTTCAAATTGACCAATTTAACACATAAAATTTGTTATAACACAGAGCCCAAGCGGCAGCGCAGGGGGTTTACCTTTGCATTTTAATCTGCTAAAATGGCTGCCTTGAAATTCGATACGATTTTTTAATGATAAAATAGGCGAAAGAATATCCGGAGCTTTTATGGGAATGTTCACTAAAACCCTCGATTACATCAAGGGCCATCTCGGCAAGACCCGTGACAAGATTAAAACTTCCCTCGAAGCTGTTTTGGTCTTTGGCAGGAATATCGACGATGAGCTCCTTGACGAACTGGAAGAAACATTGATTAGTGACGACATCGGCCTGGAAACTACGGATAAGCTTATTTCCGATCTTCGCCAGGCATATCGAGACAAAAAAATCGAGAAAACGGAAAACATCATTCCTTTTTTAAAGGAGCACATTAAAAGCTATTGGCCCGACCAGGATCGCCAATTGAAAACCTCTTCAGCGGGACCTACCGTTATCCTCATCGCAGGTGTCAACGGCTCAGGCAAAAC
>CAYTQR010000043.1:7417-10602 GCA_964440045.1 uncultured Planctomycetaceae bacterium
GCAAACCCACAAGCATCGCAAACCTCGCCTTTACTTTGAGCCGTAATGGCGAGAAGGTTATCGTTGCTGCCTGTGACACGTTTCGAGCCGCAGCCGTTGAGCAGCTTACAATCTGGGCTGACCGCATCGGCGTAGAGATAGTCAAACACGCTTCCGGCTCGGACCCTGCCGCTGTTGCTTTTGACGCCTGTTCAGCGGCGATTGCAAGAGATGCCAAATATCTTATTCTCGATACTGCCGGCAGACTGCACACACAGAAAAATCTTATGAAGGAGCTTACAAAAATCCGTGATGTTGTGGCAAAGCAAATTCCGACCGCTCCGCACGAAGTTCTGCTGGTCCTTGATGCCACCACAGGCCAGAACGCCATCGTTCAGGCAAAGATGTTTACCGAAGCCATAAACGTCACAGGCATATTCCTTGCCAAACTCGACGGCACAGCACGCGGCGGGATTGTAATTGCGATTAAAGACCAGCTCAATATACCCGTAAAATTCATTGGTCTTGGCGAAAAACCTGAGGGTATTGCCGATTTCGACCCGGCCACTTTGGTCGAGGCCCTGTTTAATTGATTTGCCAATATCGCACCCGTTTTATCAGAGAAAATTTATTTGTAACCTCTTGCTAACAAGGCAGTTATAAAAAAAATACAGTCAGTTTTTTGCTTTTCGTCTATTTATTTGCTATAATGGCCTCAGCAACGAAGAAAACTAATTAATTAAAGGGTTGTAATTTGGCAGCGATTAGAAGTTTTTATTACAGTGTTTGGATACCGTTTACCGTTAATAAGAAGCGGATTTTGATTCTTGCGATAGCAAGTTATATTGCATTGTGCTAATAAGGGCAGTTGCGCCCGGTGAAATAGAAGATGAGAATTTTTTTGTCCCCCCAAAGAGAGGCCGGCCATTATGGTCGGCCATTTTTATTGCATGTTTAGCCCCGACCCTGTGGTGGGGGGTTATTTAGCCCGCCGTTTCACGGCAGGGTTGTTTAGCCGTCGCCGGCACGGCGACGTATCAGAGCCCTGAGCGTTAGCGATGGGTATATTTAAGAACGCAAATTCGCCGAAATAAATCTTAGCCGCCTCATCGTATGCTTTTGCCGCATCCTCTTCTTTTTCAAAATTGCCTAAATGTATGTGTTTTCCTTCATGGGTTATTACTGCCCGCCATTTCTTCTCGTCCTTGCGTCTGGATACGCCTTTATATTTTGAACTTGCCCCTTTGGCGCATTTCGGCCGGTTTCTGTTATTTTGCCCCTTAGTTGCAAAGCGCAGGCTCTCTCTTCTATTATCCAGCGTTTGGCGGTTTTTATGGTCAACAATTACACCCTTGGGAGCGTTCATAATAACTCTATGCATATATAGAAATTTCACTCCCTCTATCCTTGCCGCATAAAGATTCCCGCTGCGGTTCTCAGCGAGTTGCCAATCGTGCTCAGCCAGTTTCCCGTAATCTGCCGGGCTGACAATGGCGATCTTGCCTTTTGTGAGCTTGATTTTCCTAAATGCTGTGCCATAGCGCATTTTCCTATAGCGCAGCAGAAACCATACGAATATTTTTTCGATGAGAAAAGGAATCGGAATGTAAATAGGAATTTTGATCATTGTGGGAACCTTGAAAATTGAATAATGAAGACTTGTCCCCGCGAAAGCGGGGATTAAAAAATTCCACGATTAGCCCTGCCATCTTGCATGGCAGGGTTGTTTAGCCCGCCGTTTCACGGCGGGTTCCCCTATCCCCTTATTTCAGAGGATGTTATGTAAATTATTGACTTTTTGCCTAACTGCCCCTGTATTTTACCATATTCTTAACAAAAGTCAAACAAAAAACGACATTTTTTTAAAAAATATGCGTTTTTGTTGTTTAGCCCCCACCCCTGCGGTGGGGGGTTTCTTTCCTATACCTTTCGCGGTTGGGGGTTCGTTTTTGTCATCCCCGTATGCCGGGGGTTATTTAGCCCGCCTGCCTGCCGGCGGGTTTCGTTCGTTTGTCATTGCGAGCGCAGCGCGGCAATCTCGGTTAGCCCTGCCAACATTTATCCGCCGAAGCCTTGGCAAAGGAGGACCTTGGCAGGGTTCATAAAATTCCCCGCCCTCGGCGGTTCCTCAATTTTTCATTTTTCACTTTCAGTTTCCTATCCCCTCCACCCTGTACCCTATTTTTTCCCCTTGATTCCCTCAAAAAATAAGGTAGAATCGGGGAAGATTAAATAAGGAGACCACACAAAGGAAAAATGGTAAAAGCTATAGATATACTTAAAAAAGCAGAAGGTACTAAGTTTGAGGACGAAGACGGTTATATTGAAGAACTGAAGCTACTGCCTCCCTTGAATGATACGGAACTAAGCCAACTGGAGTCAAACTTGCCATGCCCGTTACCTGAAAATGTCAGGCAACTCTTAACTTATTGCCGTGGTTTCGAAGGTGTTCTGGATTCAATCGATTTCAGCGGTGGTCTTGCCGGCGGGTTTGAAATGGATAATATCTTCCCTCACGCAATACCTATTACTCATGACGGTTTTGGAAATTACTGGATTGTTGATATAACAAAAGATAGCACAGATTGGGGACCTATCTTCTTTGCCTGTCACGATGCACCTGTAATTGTTTTTCAAACTGACAGCCTGGCACATTTCATCAGCGAGGTTATCCGCTTCGGCAATCCACCTTGGCAAAGTGAGATCAACGATGTTCACGAAAAATATCACTCCCGTATCTGGGATGAAAACCCCGGCATGTTATCTTATGCGCAATGTATTGATTCAGGAGATGAAGATCTTGTCAATTTTGCTCAATCTCTGGGAGATGACTTCCTCATTTGTGACCTTCGTAACCCACAAATAGGTGATGGCTTCTCTTGGGGCAGGTACGGTCCACGAACTATACTTAAACGGTTCGGCAGCAAGAGAATCTTTGCATATCAAGTCAAACCCTCTATATGGCAGCGGCTTTTCTGCTTAAGGAAATAACGTTTCTGAGTCACGAATGACGAAATATCCCCTTGAATTCGCAAGAATATAAGGTAAAATTAGGGGAGGATTAAACACCGAGGAAAAGCAGCAGAAAATAGTAAGAAAAATATCAAGTATTAGATTTGGTTTAATAGCTTGGTTGTGTAGCCATGCTTTTGATGTTGGGTTAATGGTTTATTGTAATAGGAGAGATTGAAATGGGACTTATAAGA
>CAYTQR010000043.1:10612-14086 GCA_964440045.1 uncultured Planctomycetaceae bacterium
ACGTCTCTGAGTCACGAACGACGAAATATCCCCTTGAATTCGCAAAAAATAACGGTAGAATTGGGGAGGTAAAGCATCGAGGAAATACAACAGCTTAAATATAATTGCACTATGTTTTAGGGATTATTGTCTTTTTGGAGACGGGGGAGAGAGTTAAAGATTTGTGTTTTATGCGGATCAGTCTAATTATTGTTGGGCAACAAACAATGGATACATATAATTGAGAAAACTATGAGATTCTGGATGAAAGGCTTGGAACTCGTTAATAGGCTCACCATTCTGCATTTAGTCACTGCCTTTATAGCAACCATCGTTTTGTTTGCGATTCTCTTCTATCTTTTAACACTGACAGGTAATGGAATTGTTTTCAGCTATACTGATGATAGAGTTTCTGGCTTTCTTGATTGTTTATATTTCAGCGTTGTTACCATATCGTCTTTAGGATATGGGGACATTCGGCCAACAGGCATCTCGAAATTTGCTTGTTCGGCCGAAGTACTTCTAGGGTTTGCATTTATAGGGTTACTTATCGCGAAACTTGCATCTCGAAAGCAAGACTTATATCTCTATGACCTTTATAGTAGCTTGGTGAAGGAAAGGCTTGATAGCTTCCGTGAGACATACCAACTGTTGGCCAAAGAATACACAGAGGCAAGTGGACTCATCCTGCAGTGTGTAACAAAAGCACCCGAGTCTCAAGAATGCTCCGAATGCAAGCGAATACTCCGTAGGCTGAACGACCGCTTAAAGGCAGTATCTAAGGCGCTGCGAAGGTACTTGGGTCATGGTGCACAAAACAAAACAATCTTTGAAGATGTGCACCCCCTCTCGCTACGACAACTGCTCAGAGATCAAGACAAGATCCTTCATGTATGGCGAGCCCTCCCGCAGGATGGGAGGGTTATTCTTGCCGAATCGGTTGGCAAAGGCAAACTGGATCAGGCCCTTGTCACCATGCTGGGAATATTGAAGGTAACCAGTGAGAACACCAAAGATTCAATGCTTTTGCAGGAATGCAAGAAGGGTGAGGAACTCATTAATGATATCAGAATGCTATGCAATATTGCAAAGGATGGAGATGAATATATTTCAATGCAAAATCTTTAATACGTGCCGAACCAGCCCCTTGGCCTCGCCGTTGGACAAAAAAGGCGCCAGCTGTTTCGAGGGCGAGAGAGTTAAAAAGTGAAAGATGATATGATTAGCCTGGGAAGGGGTCGTGTTTAAATCTGATATTTTCGCGAGACACATCCAATACTTTAGCATAAAATGGACACTCATGGGAGTTAAGGATTTCAGATAAGTATTTTTTGGAACTTCCACGCTTAAGTTTTAACCTTTTATCTATTTTGGCATAATCCCATACAATTGGTCGTTTCTTCGATGTTTCGTCCTCTACGTAGTTCATGTTTTGTCCCAGATACCATATAAGCTTATTCTTTATGGCATCTGGATCGGTTAGTTTCTTCCAACGATCTTTTATCAAAACCACAACCAGAGGTGCCCCGGCAAAAACAAGGGCGGTTATTATCCACGCCAAAAGGGGAAGTTCAAAATAATATTCAGTTGATAGGAATGTTCTAAAGCCCGGCCAGAATATGAACATGCCAGCAATGACGGTAGTAAAGATAGCGGTAAATACCATCGCGCAAAAATGCGATATAGCTTCATCAGCAATGCGATCTCGTGCTTTTTTTAACCATCCCTCTTTCATACAGGTATTATACAAAAACTGTCCCGAAAGAGAAGAATATTTTCCAACTCATTAAACCGTGTAATCCGTGGTTTAATTGGTTGTCGGTTATTTCTTGACTGTTGTATCTTGGTTATTGACCATTTATTGATAATTGTACCTTGATCATTGGTTATTTTAGCCTTTCGAACGACGAGTATCGAGTAACAAGCGACGAATTACATCCTCAGCAGATATATCGAGCCTGTCGGCAAAGAATTTAAAATCCTTGTTCACGCAAACAGGAGCTTTTTCATTATACGGACAAGCAAGGATACATTTATCACAGCCGAAAAGGCAAGGTCGTATTTTATCAGCCAATTCTTTTGGTATTTCGCCCTTATGCTCAATCGTCAAATAGCTTATACACTTTTGCGCATCAAAAAAGGTGCCGAACACACCGCAAGGGCAGGCATCGATACAGCGAGAACATCCCTTACAAAAATCCTCTTTGCCCAAAGGCTCATCTATCTCTAAAGGCAGGGTTGTAATAAGTTCACCTAACAGCAGGAACGAGCCAAGCTGCGGATTTGTAAGGATATGGTTTTTGCCGATAAAACCAAGCCCTGCACGAGCTGCCAGTGCACGTTCAGCGAGAGGGGCTGAATCAACGCAGGCTTTGAATTTTACCTCTTGTGATGAAAGACTTTTAAGAAAATCAGCAAGTTTAAAAAGTCTGTTTTCGATAAAGTTATGATAATCCTGATACAGGGCGTATGAAGCAATTTTTGATGATGTTTTTGGAGGTTTATAGTTCAGGGCGGTGCATATTACAGATTTAGCTCCGTTTAAAAGCAGGGCGGGATTGAAACGTTTATCGATATTATTGCGGAGCCAGCTCATTGTGCCTTGACAGCCGACGGCGAGCCATTTTTTGAAGTGTTCGATTTGGGCTGAATCGACAGGGTCGGCTGAAGTTATGCCGATGAGGTCGAAACCCAGATTCTTTGCTTCTTGTTTAATACTGTCAGTAGAGATGTGTTTTGTCACTTGTTTGACTGCTCCACTGTTATAAATTTCCAATTTCTATCTGAAAACTCATAATACTTTACCAAATAGCAGCTTGCAAGCAAATCACGGGCCTGTAGTCACTGGGCGGCAAAAATAGCAAGATCAAAAAAGTTGACAACGCGGTACAGGGACTGGTAAAATGAGATTTGAACGGAAAATCATAACATTATCAAAATAAGGAATTTTAAGGATCTATATATGAAAGCACAAAACACTTTTATGAAAAAGAATTTAACACTTATTTTAGTAGCTGCCATCGCGATTGGCGTCTGCTCCAATCTTGTAAAGGCAGCCGAGATGGCCGTCGAGGTGGAAAGTCTGGAGCTCTCGAACGCCCAGGTGCAGGATCATAACGAGGCCAGCGGCCAAAAGGTTGTGGCATTCGATGTAGAAGGCGCCGAAGCTAAAGGCGAAATAGAACTGGATCCCGGAGAGTACACCGTCTATCTCATTATGAGCGGCCGGGACGAGGCGCACGACGCCGTCAATGTCGCGGTCGGCAAGACCAAGAAGCGGGTCTATCCCTCGGAGCATCCTAATCTCGGTGAATCCGGGTCGTTCTCCCTCAACGTCATAAAAAAGAAGAAGTACCCGGTCTCAATCACGTTCGGCGAACCCGGTGTGCTACTGGACAGACTCGTCTTCAAATCCGCCTCGGCTAAAGCCGAAACTACTCCGGCCGAAACCACGAATTCAAAAGAGGATAATTCGCCATAAGCAATTCAGACGAG
>CAYTQR010000044.1:0-3023 GCA_964440045.1 uncultured Planctomycetaceae bacterium
GGCGAATGACATACGCGGGCGATTTTCTGGCCGACTGAATCTACATAGTTTTGAATCTGGACGTCGTTGACACTTTGGCCGAGCTCTTTTTCAACCTCTTTTGAGTATTCAGTGCCCATTTCTTTTTCCTGCTCAGGGCTTACGATTAAAAATTGGTTTTCACCTGTTACAGGATTAACCGAACAGCCCGTACAGAAAAGAGCCAGAAACATTACAGCAAAAACAGTAATAAACAGCTTTCCTGCCTTTTGCTTTTTTGTCTCAATAATTTTCGAGTGCATAACTTTTATTCCTAATGTGCTACCGGCTTGCCGAGGATGCCTTCTATTTCTTTAAGCTGTTTTTTGAGAAGGTCTTTTGTCTTTGCCTCAACGTTGAGCCTTAACAGCGGTTCGGTATTACTCGCTCTGCAGTTGAACCACCAATCCTTGAATTGAATGGTTATCCCGTCAAGGTCATCAGCCGAGCCCTGGCTGAATTTGCGGCTAAGCTCTTTAATCATTGTTTCTTTATCATCGACTGTAAAATTTATCTCTCCGCTTGCATGATATTTTCTCAGCGGTTTTATAAGCTCACTGATGGGCTGGCTCTTTCGGCTGAGGATATTTATTACATGCACCAGGGTAATCATCCCGGAATCCGCGTAAAAGTTGTCACGGTAATAGAAATGTCCCGAAAGCTCACCGCCGAAAACTGCATGAACGGTACGCAGCGTCTTTTTCATATATGCATGGCCCACCCTTTCACGTCTTGGCATACCGCCATACTTTAAAATCTCTTCACGAACTATCCAACTGCTCCGCAGGTCGTAAACAATCGCTGCTTTAGGCGTTTTCTCCAAAAAGTAAGGTGCCAGAAGAGCCGTCAGCAAATCACAGCTGATAGTTTTGCCCTTTTCATCAACCATAATCAGCCTGTCCGCATCACCGTCGAAACAGATGCCGATATCGGCTTTGTCTTTTTTCACCGCATCCTTAAGTTGTGCAAGATTGCTCTCAATCAGCGGATTAGGGTCGTGCTTGAACACACCCTTATGCGAAAAGTTCAATTTGATAATCTCAACACCGATATTATCAAAAATCAACGGTACTACTTTCCCCGCCATACCGTTGGAAGCATCGATAACTATTTTCAGCGGTTTTATTTTTGAGTCGAGGAATTTTAGTACATGTTCTCTGTATGCATCTGTAAGGTCATATTTTTCCACAGCTCCGTTTATAACACCATGCGTATGGAGCAGTGCCGTGGAGATATGTTTTATCTCTTTTAAGCCGGTATCCTGTCCGACCGGTTTTGCCTCAAGGCCGGAAATCTTAAAGCCGTTGTATTCTACCGGGTTGTGTGAAGCTGTTACCTGCACGCCGCCGCAGGTGCCCAGATGATTTATCGCAAAATACATCTGAGGCGTATCAATCATACCGATATCGATAACATTTGCACCGGTAGAGTTCATACCTTTGATGAGTGCCTCTGCCAAACCCTTGCTGTGCGTCCGCATATCATGGCCGACACATAAACTCTGGTAATTGGCCTGGCCCCGTTCATAGCCCCGCAATAAGGACCTTAGAAAACTTGCCGCTGCATTGCCTATCTTCCACGCCGCATCTTCGTCCAATTGTTCGGGATAAATACCTCGAATGTCGTATGCCTTGAAAATTTTCGGGTCCATCTTGGCCAATCTCCACAAAAACCATAATCTCAACTGGAATTGTACTTAACGCGGTAGCAAAGGTCAAATGCTATTTTTGCTTGTGTAAAAAGGGTTATCAGCCTACAATTCCGGCAAAATTTTAGCTTGGAATACCTGTCTATGGACAAAGACCTGAAAGGCAAAACAATAGCACAATTGCAGCAAATCACTGAAGAATTCGGCGCCAAAGCCTATTTGGCAAAATACATATTCAGCTTTATTCACCAGCAAAACGTAAACGATGTAAAACTTATTACCACTCTGCCGAAGGAGTTGCGTAAAAAACTTTGTGACGCAGGCTTCTTCATTTCACAACTCGAAACGATCGAAAAACTCACAGACCCTGACGGTACAGAAAAGTACCTCTTCCAAACAACAGATAATCAAAAAATTGAGTCTGTTCTCCTTGATGAAAGGGACAGAAAAACAATTTGCCTCTCAACCCAGATAGGCTGTAAGCTCGGCTGTAAATTCTGTGCGACGGGCTACCTTAAATTTCAAAGAAATCTCAGCGCAGGCGAAATAGTCGACCAGGTCAATACAATTTCAGCTCAGGCCGAGTGCAAAATAAACAATATAGTCTTTATGGGTATGGGTGAGCCTTTTGAAAATTATGAAAATACCCTAACTGCCGTGAGAATTCTTAACGACCCTGCTGGTAAAAATATCGGCATCCGCAAACAAACCATCTCAACCGTCGGCTTGACTGAGGGCATAAGAAAACTTGCCGTTGAGGAAATCCATCCCCGCCTTGCCATCTCTCTCCACGCCGCTGACGATAAACTTAGAAAACAGATTGTGCCGGCCGCGAATAAATATCCTCTGCCGGTAATTTTAGGTGCCGCCAAATTCTATCAGAATAAAACAGGTCGAAGAATTACCATTGAATACTGTATGATAGACAATCTTAACGATAGCGGCAATTGTGCCCAAAAACTTATATCTATTTTAGAAGGCTTAAAGGTCGGCGTTAATCTAATTGAATATAACCCGCATCCAGGCTGTGATTTTAAGCCAAGTCCCCAGCATAGAATAAGGGCTTTTAAGGATACCCTTATGCAGGCCGGCATTGAGACAATAATAAGGTTCCGCCGAGGCAGGAGTATAAAAGCCGCCTGCGGACAATTAGGTGCTGACAGAATTGACAAAAAAGGTCAATGATTGAAAAATAATCAGACTAATGTTATATTAAAATTATGAACAGAAAAAGCACACAGCAGGACGAAATACAAAAGGCCATAGATTATGGCATCGACATAAAAATGCTCAAGGCAAATCTGAAACGAACGGTAGCTGAACGAATAAGACGCCACCAGGCAGCCCTTGATTTAGT
>CAYTQR010000044.1:3123-10043 GCA_964440045.1 uncultured Planctomycetaceae bacterium
TGAAACGAACGGTAGCTGAACGAATAAGACGCCACCAGGCAGCCCTTGATTTAGTTCGCCGTCTGCAAAAAGCTAAAAAGGTATGAAAGACGATTTTTTTATTTTACTCGAAAAACTGGTTCGAAACGGCGTTGAATTCGTTGTAATAGGCGGATTTGCCGGCATCGTGCATGGCTGCAGTTATGTTACACAGGATATTGACATATGCCTTGATTTCAATAACCAGAACCTTTTAATTCTTCAAAAAGCATTAGCAGATGTAAATCCTGTCCATAGAATGACACCGAACAGATTGAAACTGGAACTTACCAAAGAAAACTGCAAACAATACAAAAATCTATATCTTGACACCGACCTTGGACAGCTCGACTGCATTAGCTTTGTCGAAGGCATTGGAAATTACCAACAGGCCAAAGATAAAAGCATCTCCATTGAAACTGATAACTTAAAAATACAGGTTCTTGATATAGATGCGCTGATTGAGGCAAAAAAAACAATGAACCGCCCAAAAGACAAACAGGCGGTCATTGAGCTTGAAACAATAAAAAAACTAAAAGGCTCATGAGCACATTACCAAAAGGTATAATCTTCGATATGGACGGCGTCCTTCTTGACTCCGAGCCTTATATAATTGAAGCAGTAACACAGATGTTCGACGAGTTCGGCCTGAAAATTACTGCTGAAGATTTTCATCCCTACACAGGAACAGGTGAAAGAAACTGTATCCGCAGAATGGCTGAAAATTACGATTTCTTAATCGACCTCGAAAAGGCTACAACGCGCACCTATGATATTTATCTGGAGTTAATCAATGGAAAGCTCAATCCCCTACCCGGCGCGAAGGAATTTATTAACAATTGCAAAAAGCTCGGCAAAAAAGTTGCGATTGCCACAAGCGCCGATATACGAAAAGCTGTCGGCAATCTTGCAGAGATAAAAATCCCACCTGAAACTTTCGACGCTATCGTCACCGCCAATAATGTCAGGCATACAAAACCTGCACCTGATATATTTCTGCTTGCAGCAGAAAAACTGGGGCTAAAGGCAACAGAATGCCTTGTTGTAGAGGACGCTCTTAGCGGAATACAGGCTGCAAAAGCAGCCGGGGCAAAATGCCTTGCGATAACCTCAAGTTTCACACATGAAATATTAACCGGCGCTGATTTTTACGCGCCAAATCTGGCACATGCACCAGCCGAGGCTGTTAACTGGGAATAATTTTTGTAAAGCTGTATTAAAAAAACTCCTCTATAGAAATAGAGGAGTTTGAATCTAAATCTTCCCGGCTGCTGAAAATCCTCCTGCCTGCAAGCCGTCCCGCACCGTTCTGGTGCAGGATTATGTACAACAGGGCTGAGCATCAAATCCGCAATAGCCCATATCATCACTGAGCTGTTTTACCCTCCGCCAGACCTTGTCATCTCCAATAACATCCAGAGCGACCGGATATAGAATATTATCCTCCTGAAAAATGTGCTCCCTGACAATCGGTACTATCGCACAGGAGATTGCGTTAATCTGAATTTTGAACTGCTCCGGCTCAAAATTATTGAAGTTATTTATCGTCATTGTAAGATTGCCGACCATATTCTTTATTCGGCCATGGGCCCTTTCCAGAACCGCACAGATACTTTTGCAGGGATAGTTTGCCAGTACAGGAAAAATCAAATCGTCTTCCCGCTGGTCGTGAATGTCGAGCGCCTGAAGGTGCTCTGCTATATGAGCCAGATTGCGAAATTCACTGCTCAAATCAGTCAAACCTTCAGTCTCCTGCAGTTCAAGATTTGCCTCGCTAAGGTCCGCCAGGAAACATTCGAACATCTCATGCTCTGCAAGAATCCTGCGGACAGGATGATTGGGTGAAAGATTTGCCCGCAAAAGCGCAAACTGGTCGCCTAAAATTGAGGCAAATGCATAAACAAGTGTGCGGAGCTGCTCGAGCGATATACCAGAACCGAGCAGGTACTTATGAGCCTTACTGATGTCGCTGAGCCTTAGAGTGGAAAGAAGTTGACGTGATTCTTGTCTGATTTTGGCTGGGTCTTCACCATCGCGAACGCGCCCAAGAATGTCTGCAAGCCTTCGTGCCTTTTCCATAGCCGTGCCTCCTTTAACAAAGTGCAAACCTAAAGATAAAAAACAGCTATTTCCTAATTCAGTAAACACGTGCTTATAACTACCTATTATTTATACGATTCAGTTCGACAAAGTTTCTTAAAAAAAATTAAAAAGCGCATAAAACTTTAAAATTCGTGTTAAGACAGGCAAGACAGATGAACTACGCCATTAGCAATACCTTTACTGAAAATTTATGCGCTCAAAATCTCCTGATTTGATGTGTCAAATATTATAAAAAAAGGCCCCGCAGGTACAAGAGTCTCCTTATTTAAAGACAGGAAAGATTAACAGTTTTTATTTTTTGTTGCGCAAAACAATTCACACTACAACTGTTTTGCGTAATCTTAGGACTTGTAAACAAATTAGGTTTTGTTTTTGGCTGAGCGAGGACAAGGCTGGCAAGGAAGTAAAATGCAGGCCTACTGGTTGGTAGTCCGAATTTTACTGACGCCGCCAGCCGAAGCCACAGCCAGCCAAAAATGGAAGATAATTTATTTACACGTCCTTAATCACCTTGCCACAGCCAGTTGCAGCTCATCCATTTCAAGTCACCAAAATCAACAGCAGCATCCAGAGTAAAATCACCGACAGAAATATCCGGCTCTGGTAAAACAGTCATCCAGTATTCAGCCATAACGGCAAAATCTTCGAAATTGACGAATTTGTCGTTATTCAAATCCTCACATTCCATTTTTATCCCGCGATATTCAGGAAAAAGCCTTTTTCTGCCCATCAGCGAAGCATTTGCTGACCAGGAGATTATACAGCCAGGCAAATATTGCTCCGCCAATCGCGCCGTCGGCAAATGCCCAGATAAGCCCAATTAAAGAACCAGTCGGACTTATACTGTAGCCGCGATAGCACCTGCCGATAAAAGTAACATCGTGCGAAGTGCCGTCAAAGGCTATTATCCACCAAGTCAAAAGAAAAAGACCAAGACCCCAAAACAAGCCGAACGTCAGCGAAAATGCTTTTACATTAAGTTTCATTTTAAGTCTCCTTACTTAATTAGAATTTCAAACATTCTAACTTTTATGCCTTTTTTTGGAATAGTAAACTTTCTTATTCAAGCAGATTGGATTAACGAACCGCTTTATTCCAATTTCAGGTCTAAAATTGGAATAAGAAGTCCCATCTGCCTATAAAACCCCCCTTCCTGCCTTCCTGAAAATTGTTGGCATCCTAAGCTCTTTATTGTTAAGTATTTAGTGAATTTTATAAAAAATTCAAGATTTTTCTTAATTTCCCCTTGACTTCTTAGCCTTTGCTGTTAAAATGTATATATGTTTGATAGCTATCAAACTTAAAAAGGCTAAAAAATGGTAATTTTAAATAAGTTTAGCCCTCAGGCCTGTCCTGAGGGTTCAGAGCCTGGAGTGAAAGCAACGGGAGCTGCAATATACGAAAGAGTATTCAAATGTCAGAACAAAATATCAGCAAACGCCGACTTCTACATATCCTCGAAATTCACTCGGCAAGAATAGATATGCTCAGCAGAAAACAGGCTGTGCTTGTAAAACTGTTTCTAAGCATAAAAAACTACAGAACGATTGCTAAAATGGCAGGCATCAACGAAGCAACCGTTGCAAGGAGACTAAAAAAAATCGCAACTCATATCAGCAGCGACCATTTCCTGGCCGCCCTTTCACAGGATGATTCTCTGTCGGCCGAGGAAATAGAAATAATCAAGGACCGCTTTGTAAACGGTCTGAGCGTAAAAAGAATTTCACAAAATACAGGTTTATCCCGTTACAGGATAACAAAAACAATTAAGCAGGTGAGGAAATTATGATTACTACACTATCAGCAAACAAAAAATTTGATTGGAACCTTGGTGTAACTAAAAAGGCAGCCGACTGTATGCGGGCCTTTGGAATTACGGTACAAAGATTAAAAAACAATTGCATAACACATAAATGCGATATCGAACTATCGCCCGGCGACATCTGCTATATCACGGGCCCATCGGGCAGCGGGAAAAGTGTGCTGCTTAGAGAATTCTTCAATACCCTAAACAGTGATGAGAAAATCAACATAGATGATATACCTTTGCCCGATGATAAAACCTGTGTTGACTGTATCGACGATGGGTTCCTTGAAACGTTGCGAACATTGAGCTATGCAGGCCTGACGGATGTATTTTGTGTTCTAAATTCTCCCGCGACACTGAGCGAAGGACAGAAATATCGATACCGGATAGCAAAAGCACTGGCAGGAGGCAAGCAATTTATCTTTGCCGATGAGTTCTGCTCGAATCTTGACCGCGTAACGGCAGCGGTAATCAGTCATAACCTAAGAAAATTTGCAACCAAGACAGGCAAGATATTCATACTGGCAAGCTCACATGATGATTTACTGGCCGATTTGCTGCCTGAAGCAATCGTTATCAAGCATTTGGCCGGCGAAGCTGAAGTTATTTACAAAAATGAAAGATGATTATGAACTGTACAATAAAAAAATATCTGAAAATCGTACCCGGCACAATCGCTGACTACAAACCATTGTCTTGTTTCCATTATCGCCATTGTCGAACAGGGCCGATAGCAGCGATTTATAAAATCATCGATACTCATCCAATGCGAAGTGAGATTGACCCCATCGTCGGCGTAATTGTTTATTCAATGCCTGCCTGTTCGTCTCAATTGAGAAACGCTGCGACAGGGGGACTGTTTAATAAACTCGGCTCCACCGCGACAATGCAGCTTATAAACAAAAATGTTCGCACAATTTCTCGCGTCGTTATTGAGCCTCGATACAGGAATCTCGGCCTTGGGTATAAACTTGTCGGAAAGACGATGCCGTTATTACAAATGCCTTATATCGAGGCTTTAGCTGTAATGGGAAAGGTCAATCCATTTTTTGAGAAAGCTGGAATGATGAAATTCGAAGGGCCGAGGCAAACAAAAAACGTGAAACTGCTCCAGGCCTTAAGCGTCATCGGCATAGAAGAGAGCGACCTTGTCGATATCGAAAAAACACACAGCAGAATGACAAATCTCAATGGAAAGGTAAAGAGCTTCATTGAAAAACAGGTGAAAGATTTCCTTGCAGCCTATGGCAGAAGGGCAAGAAATCTGCCGAGCGGTTTAGCCAGAACAGAATACATTATCAGCAAACTATCCGATAGGCCGATTTATTACCTCTGGCGAAATGCCAATGTGGCATTGAAGATTTAAAAGTTCGTTTAGCCCCCAACTTTATGTTGGGGGTTGTTTAGCCCCGACCCCTGTGGTCGAGGTTTGCAGTGTTTTTTTACAAGTTAATAGAGAAAAGAAGCCGAAAAAAAGGCCGGTGTTCAAGGCCGGCCTTTTTATGCCATTATTCTTTTTATTTATTATTCCCTTTTTCTAAGCAGGAGTACTAATTATGCATAACCAGACAACTATCCTCAGAATCCCGATTGATAAGTTATTGGTCCATCCTGAGAACCCCAACAGGATGGCAAAGGCAACATTTGAAAAGCTCAAGCGTCACATAAAACAAACCGGAAACTATGAGCCTTTGATTGTCCGCAATCACCCTGAAATTGAAAACTGCTTTGAGATTATCAACGGCCACCACCGCACAAAGGCTCTTGCCCAGCTCGGCGAAACCTTTGCAGACTGTGTTATTTGGGACGTTGACGACGACCAGGCAAGAATCCTATTAGCAACACTAAACAGATTAGGCGGCAAAGATGAACTAATCGCCAAAGTAAGCCTGGTTAAAAACCTGGGCGAAAAGTTCAGCAGCAAGGAACTTGCAAAGCTGCTGCCCGATACAAAGACAGTGATAGAGAAACTCAAAGATATTACAAAGCCAATCGATTATCCGGCTGAGAATCCGAAACTGTTTTTAAACTCAATGGTTTTCTTCCTTGACGATGAACAGATGAAAACAGTCGAAGATGCTCTTGAAAGGGCGATAAAAACCCAACAGAGCCGCGACCGTAAGCGAGCGGTAACAAAATCAGAAAAAGCAGCACAAGCATTAACAACAATAGCAAAACAGAGTTTAGCCCCCCACCCCTGCGGTGGGGGTTCAGAGCCTGGAGCGAAAGCGACAGGAGACAGGGAGGTTTTATGAAACGGAAAAAAATTAAATATGTCTCACTCGAATCCGGAGCTTTTATTTCAGATTTGATTTTTCAGGTAATGACGGCCCAGGAAAGGGGTGTTTACTGCACACTGCTTTTCTACCTCTATGAAAACAACGGCAAACTGCCTTTCAACATCGAATCTCTAAAGAGCCTTTGCAACTGTACAGACTTTGAGAAGACCTGGGAATTCGTCAAACAAAAGTTCATCGTAAAAAACGGCAAAATCTCACACAAAAGAGTCACCAGAGAACTGGTCAGGGCAAAGCAATTATCACAAACCCAATCCCAAAAGGGGATTAAAGGAAATATGAAACGCTGGAACAAAGATAGTACAGCTATCGTACAGCCATCGCACAGCGATAGCACAGCAATCACCAGGCGAAGAGAAGCTAAGCGAAGCGAAGATAAGTCAAGTAATAATACGAATTCGAATGCTTCGCGGTTTAACTCTATCGGCTCTTCGCCCCGGCTCGCAACAACCTTATTAGCTGCAGCAGCTTCAGGCGGAACCAGTCTTGAGCTTGGGATTATCGAATTCTATGACAGGCTGGCATCTATTTTCACAGGCAGAACAACATCAGATACGACCAGCCTTCGTAATCTTGCCCGATGGGTCAAGGACAATATTGTTGCCGGCAAATTCAACAACCGAATTATGCCCAGGATACTTGATATGGCCGCTGATTCAAAAACCGGCAGAAGCAGAAAACCTATCGCCGTCTTC
>CAYTQR010000044.1:10053-10895 GCA_964440045.1 uncultured Planctomycetaceae bacterium
CCCTAATCTAAGGAGTTTTATTATGTCTGCACTTACAAAAAAACAATTGACGATTATTGATGATTTATTTGAATCTGGCGGCGATGAATCAGCCGTTAGGCAAAAGCACAATATACCAAGAAAGCTCTGGAGTAAATGGCTGGCTGACAAAGATTTCGCCGATGAGATTGCCGCTCGAACCGAAGCATCGAAAAGGCACAGTCAGATAATTTTGTCAAAGTATGCTCCCTTTGCCGCTGCAAAACTGGTTCAATTGTGTGAGAGTGAAAATCAGGAGACCAGCCGAAAGGCCGTTCTTGATATTTTATCTTTGTACGAACGCCAAAAAACTCAGGATTTAACCCAGCCCGAACTGCCCAGTCTCGACCCTGAAATGGCTTCAAAACTATTAGCCGCCATGGCGGAGGAAAAACCCTGACAAAAAAAACAGGCCGCAGGAGTTCCTACAGCCTGTTAATTGCCGTCTTTAAATCAGTATATTATTTTCTTCGCTTCAGCAACAATCCACCGAGAGACAGCAGCAAAACCGTCGCAGGCTCAGGAATTTCAGTAATACCTGATCCTGTTCCCGAAGTAGGTTGAGGTAGTCCGCCGGGCTGTATAATATTGCCGGTGTGGGTACTCGTAGAATATCCTGTCCCCGCCAGAAATATTTCTCCCCCTCCGCCTATATTTGCCTTACTGTTGAAAATCCATATGTTATTATCCTCAAATTTGGTATCATTAAAAACCCCACCTTCTATTACCCCATTGCTAATCATTGTAGAAGATACCGCAATGTCGACATTTACAGTACCAGGCTCTACCAAAGGAATAGAATCCAAAGGACCGCTCTCAATGAG
>CAYTQR010000044.1:10909-13437 GCA_964440045.1 uncultured Planctomycetaceae bacterium
CATATTAAGAGGGTCAGTTATGCCGAGGTCAGACAGCAGCGGACAATCAATCAAAAGATGGAGTTCGATATCTCCAGTACCATTGTCCCAATCTATGTTAAAGAAATTTAATGTACCAAACGTCTCATCCAATGTATAAGAGATAAGCCCAGTGGAAACAGGCCCGCTCCCAGCATCAACCATAACTGCTGATGTCGTTCCCAAGTATGACTCCCAAATTAGGTTCGTTTGACCCGTGGCTGGTATAGGCACCGCCATTGCCGTATTATCTACGAATTGAGCCAGACATAATAAAGCAAGACTTACACTTACTATTAAATTTTTCTTCTTCATTGTTTTCTCCTTTTTAAATATAGCCATAAAGATTTTTCTGAACCACGAACTGAAAGATTTTCTAAGGAAATTTAAGGATTCTCATTTTCCGCCTCCTTTCTGCACATTAGGTTTTTAATATTTCTCCTGAACGAGTTTACTTTATACTGTTCTTAAAACAATTTCAGGGCAAGGCCCATATAAATTTTTAGGAGAGTGACAACGGAGTGACACCCAAGCTGAAAATATGTTAAATACCTTTGCCTGCCTTAATAGCTTGACGGCTTATACAATCACACATAATTCCTCTGCTTGCGTCGAATAATATTTTTTTGCCTGGCGGGTCTATAAGCCGGGTTCTGTAATTAGCGACCATTTCTCTGGGACTGCCGTTACCGACAGCCTCAAGCGACCTACCCGCCGGGTTAACGCTTGGGCAAAGCATACCGGCATACTTGGTCTTGCAGGCGGTGGGGTTTACCCTGCCGTTTCTGTCACCAGAAACGCGGTGCGCTCTTACCGCACCTTTTCACCATTGCCCGAAGGCTGTGTATTTTCTGTGGCACTTTCCCGCGAATTTCTCCGGATGGCCGTTAGCCATCACCGCGCCCTGTCCTGCCCGGACTTTCCTCTATCCCGATTGCTCGAAACAGCGGCCGCCCGACCCGCCAGACAAAAAAATCTAATATTCAACTTCTAACTTATCAGCAAATATACTGTAAAATCCGCCCTTTTACAAGTCCGGTAATAAAAACACTATATTAATAGTTTAAACCTTGATTTTCCGGCTTTCTTATGGTATAATATTTTGGATTAGAGGTATTGTTAGGTGAGGCTGTTTTGAGCCCGATACTCAAATTTAACTGGAGTTGGAAGATGGATTTTCACAAGATTTTTATCGTGTTTGTATGTGCGCTTTTATTTGGCAGTTCTACCTTTGCCGCAACGCCTCCTGATGTTGACTGGGTGCGAAGTTACAACGGCGATGCCAATAACTGGGATTCTGCAAAAGATATTGCACTCGATTCGGCAGGTAACGTCTATGTAGCGGGTTTTGCCAAGAACATCGGCACAGACTATGACTTTGTCACAATAAAATACGCACCCGATGGAAACACAGTCTGGATGCAACCATATAACCGCAGTTCTGCAAATCCTGAATATGCCGCTGCAATCACCATTGACTCAGACTCAAATGTCATTGTCGCAGGTTACGGTTACAACTCGGCATCGAGCTATGACGGTATTGTCGTAAAATATGATTCCTCCGGTTCCCGGCTCTGGGCAGAGCCATATAATCATTCATATAAAAGTGACGACCGGTTTTATGATGTCGCGGCGGATGCAGATGGAAATATCTATGCCATCGGCCAAACAGGTCTGGACGGCCTGATAGTAAAATACACGCCTGACGGCAGCACCGCCTGGGCAAAGATATATAATGGGCCGGCAAACGGCAGAGATGTTTTCTACCAGCTCGCAATAGATAATAGCGGTAATGTTTATGCCTGCGGCTCATCGGCAGGGGTCGGTACAGATAAGGACTGCCTGACAGTAAAATATGCTCCTGACGGCACGAGACTGTGGGCCAAACCTTACAATGGCCCCGCCAGCGGCTGGGACCTGCTCGAGGCAATCGCACTTGATTCTGCCGGAAATGTTTATGTGGCAGGCTCGGTCGAGACCTTAACCGATTCAAATTATGTAACAATCAAATACGACACCAACGGCATTGAGCTCTGGACTGCCTTTTACACCGACACAGCTACAGGCTGGGATGAAGCTTATGCAATCGCCCTCGATTCAGATAATAATGTCGTCGTAACAGGATACAGCGAGAGTTCGACCAGCGCTGATGCCGCTACTGTAAAATATAATTCACAGACAGGAACGCAGCTGTGGGCAGCCAGATATAATGGCACAGGTATTCCAACTGATTATGCGCAGGCAATAGCAACCGACCATTTGGGCAATGTTTACATTCACGGCATAAGCGATGAAACAGGCTCGATGGACTATCTTACAATATGTTATAACTCAGACGGCATACAGCAGTGGAAGATGAATTATGACGGCCCTGCTTCACTTACAGATATCGGTACCGCAATGGCATTTAATGACGGGCTGGTATATGTCACCGGCTACAGTAAGACGGCAAATGGCGCTTATGAGTACGCAACTATCAGATACACACAGCACAATTATTGCCCGCAGTC
>CAYTQR010000045.1:0-13324 GCA_964440045.1 uncultured Planctomycetaceae bacterium
AGCCCAAACTCTGCCAGGGCTGATTTTTTGAAAACCGGAAAAATCCGCTTCAAAAGACCTGTCTCTATTAGTAATTTTATACCTTTTTTACGGTCTGCTGCGGCGCAGAGTGATTCAAGCTCAACCGCTACCCTTTCGCCGCTGATTTTAGTGATTTTGCCGGCATATTTCTTCACTGCACTTAAGGTATTTTTCTCAATTTTAAAGCCCAACTGCGCAGAAAAACGAACCGCCCTCAATATCCTCAAATAATCTTCGCTGAACCTGGCAGAAGGTTTGCCTATAGTTTTTATGGTCTTTCTTTTTAAATCGCCCCTGCCGCCGACATAATCAATTATCTCTTTTTTCAGCGGGTCGTAAAACATACCGTTAATGGTAAAGTCTCTTCGTAGGGCATCTTCTTTGGCAGAAGTGAACCTGACTTTATCAGGCCGTCTGCCGTCGCTATAACCTGCCTCGCTCCTGAAGGTCGCAACCTCAACCTGCTGATTGTCCACAAGAACAATAACAACGCCGAATTTAGCGCCGACCTTAATTGTCCTCCTGAAAATTCTGGAAACCTGCACAGGAGTTGCGCTGGTAGCAACGTCGTGGTCATTCGGCCTTTTGCCGCAGAGCATATCACGGACACATCCGCCTGCAAGAAAAGCCTCGAAGCCGGACTTGCGGAGTTTACGAATTATCATTATTGCAGCTTGTTTATTCGTCATCTTTTTTCAATCTCAGAAAAGTTACCGCCATTGAGCCCCAGATTCTCTTGTCAATTATCTTCAAATCGCCGTAACTGTCGAGAAGATTTATCCTTTTTTCGGTTCGCACCACAACCAATCCATCATCTGCAATCTGCTGACACAAAATCTCTAAAAGGCTCGCCAGACGGGACCTGGCGTCCGTTTCTTTGCTCATTTCGTAAGGCGGGTCAACAAAAACAAGCGAAAATTTGTTCTCATCGCTGCCTGCAGGAGCACCCACTTTAAAAGCATTTGCACAAATAACACGGGCTTGTGCAACAAAGCCGGTTTTGGTAATGTTTTTCTTGAGAATATTAATCACTGTCTTATCCATATCGACGAAGACAGCTTCTTTCGCTCCCCTGCTAAGGGCCTCGAGACCGAATGAGCCTGTACCGCAGAACAAATCTGCCACACATCTATCTTTGATAAGGTCGTACTTATAAAGCACATCAAATATGGACTCCTTGACGCGGTCGATTATCGGCCGAGTTGCATAGCCTCTCGGCGGCAACAGTTTCATCCCTTTTTTTGTGCCTGCGATTATCCGCATATCAAATTTGCCTCAAGACCCAAATCTTTTATCATCTGCAAATCATCTTCAACCGCCCTGCCGGCCGTTGTAAGATAATCGCCGCTGAGTATCGCAGTAGCGCCGGCACGGAACATCCAGCTTTGCATATCGCGCAAATTGAGCACCCTGCCGCCTGCAACCTTGATATCAACCTTTGGCAAAATAAATCTGTACAAGGCAATAAGCCTTAAAATCTGGCTCGGCTGCATCGTCGGCATATCAGCCAAAGGCGTGCCGGCTATAGGATGAAGAAAATTCATCGGTATCATATCGACGCCAAGCTGCCGCAATTCAATCGCCATATCTATCCTGTCGGTATCCGTCTCGCCTATACCGAAAACTCCGCCTGCACAGATACCCAAACCGGCCTGCTTAGCAGCTTTTATTGTCTCAACCCGCGTATCATATTCGTGCGTTGTTACAATATTCTTAAAATTATTTCGCGAAGTCTCAAGGTTGTGATTATACCTGCTAACGCCGGCTTTGGCCAGACGAGCCGCCTGATTACAATCGATAATTCCAAGCGATGCACAGACACCGACGCCGATTACGTTTTTGATTTTGGCGATTAGTTTTTCAAGCCTTTGCAGTTCTTTTTCGGTAATGCTTTTGCCGCTGTAAACTATGCCGAAATTTGGAACACCTTTTTGCTTTGCCTTTTTAGCAGCATCGAGAATCTGTTCATCTGTAAGGGTCTTTGTCTCCTTAAAAGAGGTCTCGTACCTGGCCGATTGAGCACAAAACTTGCAATCCTGATTACATCCGCCGAGCCTGCCGGGCACTATCGAACAGACTTTTACCTTATTGGCGAAGAATCTTTGGCGGATTTGATTGGCCCAGTACAGCAGGTCTTCAAAATTTTCAGGACCGAGCGAAAAAAGATACTCAATCCGGCCCCTGTCGATTGTTTGGCCGGTTAGAACTTCTTCTGCAATTTGGGTAATCTTTTCGCTCACGATCGAATCCTGTTACAAATCAGTTCGTCCGGATTAAGGGCACAACTTTTATAGAAATCGGCAGATAAGTGTACGGTTTCCCATTTTTCACTGCGTCCAGTCTGCCCCCTGCTATAATCACTGAGCCTGACGGCAATAAAGACATATCTTTTATGTTCGAACTCAAAAATTTCTCTGCCATCGGTATCAACATCGATATTTTCAAGATTATACACAAAAACGAACAGACCCTGGTATCTTTTGCCAAAAATTTCAACCCAGCCCTGGAGCCCTTTAATATCATCAACCGTTACCCAGTTCTGCAGGCTCCCAAAGGCAGTAAAGGTCTTGCCCGTAAATTTCCGACCCTTTATTTCCGCAAGATAGGCTTGGGCATCAGGCGAATAAAAAAGGAAATCGAAACTTTTGATTTTGCTTTTCGAAAATGCAGCTCTTTTTTGCTGGTCAACAACAAGATATTGAACCCCGTTATCTTTCAGCCAGCCTTGGAAAGCTCTTTCGTAATGGTTGCCGCCAACTGCTGTCATCAGCTTTACCCAAGTCGGCCAAAAAAGTCTTCAACAGCCACAACATCCTGCTGACCGCCGGCCATATTTTTGATTACGAGCTGTTTTTTTTGTGTAAATTCTTCACCAATAATTATACACATAGTCGAATTGACCACAGAAGCCTGTTTTAGCTGTTTGCCCAATGCACCGCCTTTATAGCTAAAATCGCTTCTTATACCAGTCCTGCGAAGCTTTGCAACCAGCTTCAACGATTCGTCCCGCAAAGACTCGTCTGTATAGGCAACAAAATATTCGATACCGCTTTTTTGTGAGAGTTTCTCAAAAAGACCCTTTTCTTCAAGCACAATTCCAAGGACACAATCGCCCATACCAAAACCGGTGGCGCTGATTTTCGGCCCGCCGAAGTCCGCAAGCAGATTATCATATCTGCCCCCCCCGCCAATCGCCCGCAACTGCTCGGATCTATCGTAAATTTCGAATACTATGCCGGTATAATACGCAAGCCCCCTTACAATACTTATATCGAATCGGCAAAATTCGGCTATGCCCATAATTTCAAGATACCCGAAAAGCTTTTTAAGTTCCTCAATCGCCTCATTGGCGTTTTTGTCGGAGCCTGCGAAATCTTCAAGCTGTTCTAAAGAGTCAACCGCCATAAGTTTTTGCACTTTTTGCCGTTTAGCCGAATCTGAAATTACTCCTTCAAGCATTTTTTCGAAGGCTTCCCGCGGTATTTTGCTTTTTTTGTCAAGAACAGCATAAATCTTTTCGAGCTCCTGCTTCTCTATCCCGAAGTATTCTAAAAGTGCGGCTATAAGTCTCCTGCTCGAAATTCTGACAACCACATCCTTGTTTGTAAGACCTGTTTGCGAAAGATAATCAACAGCACAGAAAATCACCTCCGCATCTGCAAGGCAGTCATCAACGCCGATGATATCAATGTTCCACTGGAAAAACTCTCTAAGACGCCCTTTCTGCGGACGCTCCGCCCGGCAGAGCCGGGGAACGGAAAACCACTTTATTGGCTTGGGCAGTGTGTTTATACGCTGATTCACCATTCGGGCAAGTGTGGGTGTAATCTCCGGCCGAATTGCCAGAGACCTGCCGCCGCGGTCTTCGAATGCGAAAAGCTGTGAAGCTATTTCGTCGCCGCTCTTGAGCTGATACATCTTCAGGTATTCGAAAATCGGCCCATCATACTCGGCAAAACCATTGCGCAGAGATACCTCTTTCCAGCAATCGGCTATAAAGTTACGCTTAGCCATATCTTCCGGATAAAAATCTCTTGTGCCTTTTACCGCCTGAACTTTCATTTTATCAGCTTTATCAATTTACTTACTTTTTTGTGCGTACACGTTTCTTACGTTTATTTTTACCATTAAGAGGATGGCCCAGTTTGTTATTATCAAATTTTATTTTCATATACTCTTCCATCTGCTTGTCATTGGTAAAATACAAGTCGTAATCGTATTCATCGCTGGTACATTCACAATCAACCATTTTGTGCTCTCGGCAAATTCTCGGTCTTTTTCCGTATATTTTACAGCGATGGTCTTTGGCAGACAGATATTTGCACTTGTTTTCTATATTTATATACCAGTCGCCTTTATCCACAAAGACAGAAATCCCCTTGTGTATCAGATACCAGCGGATATCGTCAAAACCATCCCTGTCAACAGGAGTTTCTATAGGCAAAGCCATATACTTGCAGCACAGCCCGGTACAATGATGACATAAAACCTTCTTTTTTTCCTTTTTCTTAGCCATTATTCTTTCTCAAGAAGCAGTTAAATTGTCTAAAAACACGAAATAGTGATTATAGAGGAACTTACAAGACTCGTCAACAAACACTACAACGGTGATAAGCTAACACAATTAAGCCCATAAGAACTGCTGGGCAAAAAAGTCCAACATCTATATTGACAACAACTTATATTAGTTGTAGAATACGGGTTTCATAGATAAGCCTGAGCCTTAATGCGGCAGGCCGTAGCCGCAAAGAGAATTATTGTAACCGCTTTCGCAATAAGTGGTTATGAGCCGGAGCGATAAATGGCAGGCGATCAGCAACCTATCGACAGCCAAGTGCATTTCGAAATGGAGCCTGAAATTAACAAGTATTTCAAGGCTGTAATCAAGGCACAGGCCAGTGACCTGCATCTCAAGGTCGGTCAAACACCGAAATTACGAATTGGCGATGACATAAAAAGCACCACTGGTGAGGTGCTTACCCAGGAGAAAATTGAAAAGCTGATTTTCGAAATTTTAAGCGAAAAACAGAGACAGTTTTTTACAGAAAACGGGACGCTTAACTTCGTTTATGAAATCAGCCAATTAGACAGATTCAGGGTCAATATATTCAGACAGAGAACCAAAATCAGTCTCGCGGCAAGGAGAATAACCTCAACGATCCCTACCTTCGATACGCTTCATTTGCCCCCCTTCATCGAAACCATTGCCGACAATTCATACGAAGGGCTTATTCTTGTAACGGGCCCTGCAGGCTGTGGTAAAAGTACTACGATAGCCTCAATGATTGACCGTATCAACCGTGCACGTTCATGCCATATAGTCACAATAGAAGATCCGCTTGAATTCATCCACCCCGATAAAAAGGCTCTCGTTTCACAGAGAGAAATCGGCATAGATGTGAAGAATTATGAAGACGCATTAAAGTCATTGACACGACAGGACCCGGATGTGGTACTGATAGGCGATATGGCCAATAAAGAGACCTTTTCTACTGCAATGAGGGTAGCAGAAAGAGGGTGTCTGGTCTTCGGCTCTTTGCACTCTTCCAGTGCAACCCAAACCATCCAAAGGGTTTTAGATTTGTATCAGGCGGAAGAAAGGAGCCTTGCCAGACAGGCATTTGCCGCTACTTTCAAGGCTATTATAAATCAGACTCTTCTTCCGGGAATAAAAAAAGAAGCGACAAGAGTGCCGGCAGTAGAAATACTTCTGGCTAACGCGATTGTAAGAAAGATGATATTAGAAGAACATGACTCCTCGATCGATGGCGCTATAAAGGAGTTCCAAAATGAAGGAATGCAGGATATTACTGAAAGCCTGCATTCGCTTGTCGCAGGCGGCTGGATTGACGTGAAAACAGCATTACAGTTTGCCCCTAATGTTGATGAGCTGAAAATGGCTCTTAAGGGTATAAGAGCAAGAAGTTAGAACTATATTCTATAAGGAAAAAGACCGGAGCAGTTGATGCCAATAATTACAGCGACAATACAGATGGGGGCATATATCTCGATTTTTAAGCTCGTTGCTTTTCTAATCGGTGTTTTTGCATGGCTGCCCCTGCTTAACTGGGTTAGCGAAGACGCCAAAAAGATGCGTACCAAGGTGCGGGACTGGACAATGATGGTTTTTCTGGCCGGTGCCATAGGCGCACTTGTTTGGCTGATTACGCCGCTTTTTATCATCGGTTTGCCAATATACCTAATCACGGTAGGCGCTACTATGATAATATACGTTATGCACCGTAACAGCATGGTTGACGAATATGAAAAAGTCTTAACAGTCGAGCATATAAAGGGCCTGTTTACTAACGAGGAAAAGCAGGTTGAAAAAGTTTCTAAAGGCCTTCTTTTTACAACAGCAAACAATAATAAAGTCCCTCCGCCGCAGCTAAAAACGCCGGAATTTCATGGATTTAAAACGGCACAGTGGTTTTTCGACAATGCTATCTGGAGACGAGCAAATAATATCGCACTGACACCCGCCGCACAGCAATATCATGTGTATTTCGTTATCGACGGTGTAATGGAAAAGCAGGAGCCGCAGGAAAGAGAGGAAGCAGAATACTTTATAAGATATCTAAAGAATCTTGCAGACCTTAATGTTGAGGAAAAACGCAAACCTCAAACCGGCGTATTCACCGTGCAGAAAAACGGACAGCCGTTCAGATGGGAAGTTACCTCCGCAGGCACAACAGCAGGTGAACAGGTAAAACTCAAAATGCATACAGAGCATAGTCTTTTCAAACTACCGGATTTGGGACTCACGGCCAATCAGCTTGAGCAATTTCAGTCTCTCCGCGACGGCCCAAAAGGTGTTTTTATTATATCAGGGCCGAAAGGAAACGGCATAACTTCAACTCTTTATGCCCTTATGCAAAATAACGACCCGTTTTTGAACAATATAAACATCCTTGAAAAACATCTTACCAGCGAGCTGCCTAACATCACCCAGGTTGTGAACTCATTAAGCGACACGGGGACAACATCCTACGCTGAAAAGTTCCAGTCCATGCTCAGAACCGGCCCTGATATCATCGGCGTAGAGTACTGCGAAAATAAAGAGATAGCCAGACTTGCCTGCTCGGCAGGCAGGGATAACAAGGCAACATATGTAACCTTTGAAGCTAACAGCGCCAATGAGGCAATAAGCAAGTGGATGAAACTTATAGGCGACAAGAACGTAGCTATCAACTATCTGGTAGGAATAAGCAATCAACGGCTCATAAGAAAACTGTGCGAACATTGCAGAGAACCTTACGAGCCTAATAGGGATATGCTGAAAAAATTCAATATCCCTGCCGACAAAATAAAACAATTTTACCGCCCCGGACAGATAAAACACACAAGGCGGGGCAAAGAAATAAGGTGCGAACACTGCCAAGGCTCAGGCTTTTACGGCAGAGAAGCGATATTTGAGTCCATTTTTCTAAACAATGAAATTAGAAAGCTTTTGAAACAGGCCAAATCTACGACCGACATCGCTAATATCTTCAGGCATGCAAGAATGCTGTACCTTCAGGAACAGGCTATCCGAAAGGTCGCAACAGGCCTAACTTCAATAAACGAGGTTGTCCGCGCCCTGTCCGGGCAGCAAAATAGAGCAAAAAGGAAAACCTCAGAAAAGGCAAGTTGAAAGGTGAAAAATGTTAGGTGAGCTGGTTGTAATTGTAACTATACTTATAACCGTTGCTTTTGTTTATGTTAAAAGCACAATTATCAAAGCATTTCTGCTTCTGATAAATGCACTGGTCGCTGCAACTGTCGCCTTTGCGTATTTTGAAACTCTTGGATCCCTGATAATCTCCCGTGCCATAGTGGTCCAGTGGGCTCTGGTAGCCAGCTTTGTGTTAATTTTCGCTCTTACTCTGCTAATATTAAATGTAATCAGCGGCAAGTTGGCTTTGGTTGATATATCTTACAACAAGCCGGTGGATAATCTCGCCAAATGTTTATTAGCGGCATTTGCAGGTTTTGTTATTGCGGGGGTTGTTTTAATAGCGGCTGCAATGGCGCCAATAAGCTCGAAGTTGCCTTATGAACGTTTCAATACAACAGGTATAATAACCCATTCTGATACTCCTAAGAGCCTGATTCTAAACGCCGATGGTTTTGTCACAAGTTTTGTTTCCTGGCTAAGTCGAGGCTCTATGAGCGGCAGGAAAAGTCTTGCAGCTTTCCACCCGGATTTGCTTAATGAAATACATCTTAACCGAATTGCATACGACAAAGATAATATACCTGTCGCAGGAAGTAAGGCTATTTCTGTTAAGAATGTATGGGTTAGCAAAACAGAACTGCTATCAGCTTCGGATAATCAGCCGATGAGCACGCCATCAGGTAAAAAAGCCGTTATTGCGCGAACCAGCATATATGGCAGATTAATTAAGGACGACGGAGCGCTTACAGAAGATGGCACAGTAACTTTTACAATGTCTCAACTGAGATTATTGTGCAGAGAGAGCGACTCGGCCAATAGCCTGGACGGAAGCAGCGAAGTAATTTATCCGGCCGGTTTACTCAGCGGCACAAATACTGTTGACCATAAAAATCTCTCAGACAAAATCGCATTATCCAGAGAGGACATGCCAACCGGAACAAAATTGTTTGATTTTCTTTTTTACATACCAACCGATACCGTCGGTGTAATGATGCAGTTTAAACAAAATGTAGTCATTCCTGTCGGAAAAATGGTGAGCGGCGAGGACATTCCTGAGCCGTTATAATATCCGCATATCCACAACAGCCCAAAATCGGCAAAAAATATCTTTCAGAAGTAATTAACCAAACCTATCGTTCTCGACAGCGATGTCATCGTAGCCGTTATCGACAGCGGTGTTGATTACGGGCATCCCACTGACTTTTTATTATTTTCTTGACCTTTATAAGGAAAGTTTGTATAGTTAATGCTGATAATTGAACCCCGCAGCGTAGAAATTATTAAATAAAAAACGGTGCGGGACTAATAAGCTCTTTAGATAATTTGAAAACACTAATCCTTTTTGGATGCTTCAAGAAAAACAGCGACTTTTTTAGCAAAGAAGTATCACGTTGAGGGATTGGTGTCCCGGATATTCATGTTTACAGGTGTGAGAAACGGGATGCCATTCCTTGCGTTCTTTGCGGACCGTCGCTGGTCTTTCTTGAGCGTGAGATGTTTGGTGTCCCGTTTCTTGTTAATGGCTCACACATCTTGCATAAATCGTTTGAATCAAACAAAACAGGAAAGTGTCATAAGGATAGTCTGCACCGAAAGTTAGAAAGAAAAAATATTGAAAACCAGACGGATTTTTCTTGATTTTTGGTTCGGCATTCAGGTATAATGGTTAGGGACAAAAACATAACAGACTTGAAGACTTGGCTTGAAAAATGGAAGGGAGAAAGAAGTAATGAAAAAGTTATTGATAATTACAATTCTGGTTGTATTTGCTTGTCAGTTACGGGCGGATACCATCTGGACAGAAGGACATCACGAAATCAATGAAGGCGATGAGTACTGGGAGATATCGATGTATAATGACTGCACGCTGGATATCCTCGGCGGGGATATATATCGACTCGCTGCCTACGATACCACTATCACTAACTGGTATGATGGTACTATGGATACGCTTTGGGCAAAAGAAAATAGCATTGTAAACATTTACGGTGGCCAGTTATCGTTTCTTGCCGCTTATGATAGTAGTACAGTTAATCTTTATGCCTATGACGTTATACACACTACTACCGGAGGTTTTTATAATCAGGGCCAGGTAATAGGTAAATATTTATTTAATGAAGCTGATTTTTGCTTTGACCTGTTGGGTGGTCAACAAACCCTCGTGCATCTGAATATAGTTCCCGAACCATCTGCTTTTATATTGTTGGCCTCAGGAGGGTTTCTTCTACGGAAGAGAAAGTAAGAGAGGAATAAAAATCAATTTTTTTATAGGAGTGGAAAAATGTACCCTACGAAAAATATTATAGGACTAGTCTGTACAATTATCGCAATCGCAATGTCCAATTTGGTCTATGCGGAAGAATCGTTATATGTAATCTCTTATATGGTTAGTGGCGTATTAAAGACTTATGAAATTGAAGGCAACAGTTTGATTTTGCAAAATACCAATTACACAGCATTAGATGATGCAAAAGTTGGTATTACTGTCCACGAATCGGATTATGGCAAATGGCTGTTTTGTACTTTTGAGGGTTTAGACAAGATTGAATTGGTTGATGCTGAAACATTAGACTCTGACAGCATCAAAACAATACCGAATGCCACCAATCTTGCCGGCATAGTTATTGATAATAATAGAAGTAAACTCTATGCAGTGGATAGATATACGAACCACTTATATTCATATTCCTGGGAGCCGGCAACTAAAATTTGATGACTTATTATTTTCTTGACCTTTATAAGGAAAGTTTGTATAGTTAACTCTGAAAATAAAACTGAATAATGAATAGTTGAAATCACTGAGATTTCATACGTTTCAAGCAAACTCGCGAATTCATAGTCAGTCGGCTATGAAAAGTATCAAGAAATGTATGGAAGGCTCGGTGCTTCTTGTTTTAGAGAAGCACCGTTTGCTTTCACGTTCTTGATAGCTTTCGCGAGCTTTGCTTGGCGTGATTGCGGCGGTGCTTTTGTTATGCGCTTCTGCAACGTAAGATATTATGCGCTCACATTTTACAAAAATTTTTTTCTATAATTTTTGAAGATTTTTCTTGAATTTTAATGTCGGTTTAGTGTATAATACCAAATGGACATGTATCACAGGAGAAACAGAAATATTTGAAAGTTAAAGGAGTAAGAAGTTATGAAGAAGTTAATCGTAATTGTAATTTTGGCTTTGCTACCGGCCTGTGCTAACGCAACAATCGTTGAAATTAGCGCGGCAACGGACAAACCAACATATTTATTGGACGAAGAAATAACTATATCTGTAACTGCTTACAATCCAAATCCGGAACCCGTTACGCTAACCTTCTCCAGTTCTACGCAGGCATCATATTTTATGGACAACATTTACGACTGGAAAGAACACCACGGTGCATGGCTATGGCTTACTCATCAACAAATAGAAGGTCTTAGTTCTCATACCTGGACTTTAGTCCATGGTGTCGAAGAAATGCAAACTTATCCACTTGCAGTTGGGCCCCATACCTTTGTAGGAGAAATTTTAGGATACGGGCAGAGTACGCCAGTAGAGTTTGAGGTTATACCTGAACCCACAAGCCTTTTACTTCTGGCTATGGGAATGCTTGGAATCCGCACAAACAGGCACAAAAGCTAAAAGAAACACAAACCAACTTTGGAAAGGGAGTCCTTGTGGCTATAAGAATTACCATTTTGAGCACTATTGTATTCGGATGCCTCTTTTACCCGGTTTATGCGTCAGACTTGCCTTATAAGTCGGACGAGTTAATTGTACGGTTCGCACCAAAGCCGGATGGCAAACAGTTGGCGATAACTGAACGCAACAGCATTTTAGCTACGATTGATGGTGGAACTATCAAGTATTCCTGTAAGCTTGTTCCGGGTTTGACAATAGTGAAACTTCCTATGAACCGTACAGTCGAAGAGGCCGTAGCAGGCTTCGATAAAGCCCACGGTATCCTATATGCGCACCCCAACTACACTGGTAAATTCCTTTCGACATTTCCTAACGACACAAGATTTGATGAACTCTGGAGTATGCATAATACAGGCCAAACCGGAGGTACGCCGGACGCCGATATCGATGCGCCAGAAGCGTGGGATGTAATTACCGACAGCGATGTAATTGTAGCCGTTATCGACAGCGGTGTTGATTACAACCATCCTGACCTTGCAGCAAATATGTGGATAAACCCGGGTGAAGACCACCCGCCTTTGGGCATTGTAGGGCCGGAAGATTTTGACGGCATTAACGATGACGGAAACACAGACTTGGACGGCAATCCTCTTATTGATGATATTTATGGTTATGATTTTAGCTCTTATGATAATAACCCGATGGATGAATATGGTCACGGGACACATTGTGCGGGAATAATCGGCGCGGTAGGCAATAACGGTATTGGTGTTACAGGCGTCTGCTGGCAGGTAAAGCTCTTAGTAGTTAAAATAGGAGAGAGTGTTCCTGAAACAGGAGCTGCTATTGCCGGCATCGACTACGCCATTCAAATGGGAGCTAAGGTATCGAACAACTCGTGGTCATTGCCAAACAGTCCTGGTCTTAAAGATGCTATTGATGCAACCAATGCGGCAGATATGCTTTTCATTGCCGCTGCGGGCAATGGTGGCCCTGACTTAGTAGGAGATGACATCGACTGGCCTGGATATCAAGTATATCCTGCCGGTTATGATTGTGATAATATCATTTCAGTTATGGCAACAGATGATGACGACCAGAGGGCAGACTACTCTAACTTTGGACTATACTCTGTTGACTTAGGCGCCCCGGGCGGAGAGGGTATGATTTATCAGGGCATACTAAGCACTGTTCCCGGAGGCGGGTATGGGTTTGGGATGGGCACCTCTATGGCAGCGCTGCACGTTGCAGGCGCTTGTGCCTTAGTCTGGGCAGCCAATCCTTTTCTGACACATCTCGATGTTAAAGAGGCTATTTTGGAATCCGTAGATGAACTTACAGACCTAAGCGGCAAGTGTGTCTCCGGCGGCAGACTTAACCTTTATAATGCGGTAACCTACGACTTCAACTCATTAGGCGTTACTCTTACAAAAACCGATGACATAAACGACTGTGTTGACCCATCTATCGATGAGCCCTTTGTCTTTGACAGCTTTATAGATTATACAATCGACTATAATACAAATAGCTATTGCGTCAATGATGTAAACATCGTTGACAAGTTGCCTGATGACGTCGATTATTACTCCTCCGATCCAGTAGGTGATTATAATTCTACAAATCACACAGTAACATGGCCCCTCGGCGACCTCGATGCAAATGCTTCAGGCGCTCTTACACTAACGGTAAGAGTTGCCGAGAACGTAGTCGGCGGCCATTACATTACAAACACAACAAAGATGTACAGCGGCCCAAACCTTGTAAAAACCGCAAAAGAGCAGACAAAAGTCTGTTGTCCTGATTATGAAAAAATTCTTTACGTTGACGCCAATGCCAACGAGGGCGGCGACGGTTTAAGCTGGCAAAATGCCTATAAGGAGCTTCGCGATGCATTGGCCGATATTAAAGCAGGCATTCGTCCCTGTGCAGAACAGGTTTGGGTAGCGGCCGGGACTTACAAGCCGACTAATGATGCTAATGACAGTAACGCAACGTTTGAAATGCTCGACGGTATAAATATGTACGGC
>CAYTQR010000046.1:0-1256 GCA_964440045.1 uncultured Planctomycetaceae bacterium
GTATAAGTACGATATCATATTTTTTAAAAGCCTCTATCGCAGCGTCAGCTTTTCCCTTGTAATTTGTATCCGCAAATCCTGTTGCACCTTTGACCTTTATAAGGTCGAATCCGATTAGTTTTGCAAGTCCTCTTACCAGGTCTACAGCGGTAATAGCGACACCTTTAAGGCCGAATTTGTTTTGGAAGCTGTCCATAGCGGCTTTTTTTCCCTGTCCCCAAAGCCATATCGAACTGACTGGATTTTCACCCAAATCTCGCCTGACCTTGTTTATCTCATGGTCGGCCAGTAATTGTCTTGCCTTTGCCATCAGCTCGAGCAGTATCTCGGCATTTTTGCCTCTTGGCAGATTTTTTGCAGCATCCTGGCCGATGATATCGTGCGGCGGCTCGGTATAGACATCGAAATCGATGCCCTTTATCACACAAAGATGCCTGTAGCTTACGCCGGGGTAGAATTTGATATTGCTGCTGCCGAGGATTTTATTCAAATCTTCTACGAGCTTTGCCCCTTCTTCGGTTGAGATATGTCCTGCGCTGTGGTCTGCCATTTTCTCATCAGCTATAGTTACAAGATTGCACCTGAACACCCAATCAGTTGGCTCAAGCTTGATGTTCATAGCGACAGCTTCAATTGGCGCCCGGCCGGTATAGAATCTCTGCGGGTCGTATCCGAGCAGGCTCATCATTGCTACATCGCTGCCCGGCGTCATATTTTTAGCGACCGTCCGAACCAGTCCCTGTTTGCCGGTTTGGCTTATAATATCGATATTCGGTATATTGGCAGCTTCGAGAACGGTTTTTCCGCCAAACTGTTCGATAGGCTCATCAGCCGCTCCATCCGGAATTATAATTGCATATTTACTCAATCGTTGTCCTCCGGTATATCAACTATACTTATACAGACAGGTTTTTCCTTAACTATCTCGAGCTTGCCGAGGTCTTCAATTGCAGAAGCGATTTTTTTCTGCTCAGTCGGATGTGTTATCACAATAGCAGGCACTACATTATTGGCGTTATGCTCTTCATGTTGAAGAACGCCTGAAAGACTTATATCTTTATTGGCAAGTATAGTGCAGATTTGAGCAAAGCCGCCCGGCTTGTCGAGAACTTTCAGTTTTATATAAAATCTGCTTACAAGCTCGTCAATTTTACCTATGGATTTACTGATTTTATCTCTCGGCTCAAATTTGAGATGCTTGAAGAGCTTTTTTGAATTTCCCATAGCAACTTCGATAATATCAGCCACAACAGCAG
>CAYTQR010000046.1:1266-9879 GCA_964440045.1 uncultured Planctomycetaceae bacterium
AACATCGTCTGTCCGACAGCATGGCCGAATATGCTCACCGCATTGAAAGCCCCGCCGACTCGCCCAAGGGCGCTGTCGCTTGCGATAAAACAGGGGTGCACACGCAAAAATATCCTGCCGTCATCGAGTCTTTCTCCAATAGCGAGGAGTTTTAGGGTATAGCCCATTTCTTTGCCGTAGCAAACGTCAGAAATATCGATATTTTCAATTCCCTCGATATAAATATCGTCGAGAGTTATCTCACAGCCGAAAGCGATTGAGGCCAGTATCGCAAGTTTATGCGCGCTGTCAGAACCGTTTATATCGAGTGCCGGATTGGCCTCGGCATATCCTTTCTTCTGTGCCTGTTTTAACGCATCGGCAAACTGCATATTCTTTTGTGTCATATTGGAAAGAATATAATTACAGGTCCCGTTGACGATGCCGTATATAGCCTTGATTTTATTCGCGGCCAGGCCCGTTCTTATCGCGGAAATTATCGGTATTCCACCCGCGCAGCTTGCCTCGAACGCGATACACTTGTCAGCCTTGTGAGCCGCGGCGTAAAGTTCGTTTCCATGCTCGGCCAGCAATGCTTTGTTGGCAGTAACAACGTCTTTGCCGGCCGCGAGCAGTTTTAACTGAATATCTTTTGCAACCGTTGTTCCGCCGACGAGCTCTACGCATATTTCAATACTCTTATCGTTGATAACACTGTTGAGGTTGTCGGTCAGGATACCATCGGACAGGACGACGGGTCTTTGGCGTTCTGTGTCGATATCGACGATACGTGTTAGCTCGAGTCTTATACCGGTTTTTGCTTCGATGTAATCGGCATCTTCAAGCAGTAATTCCGCAACGCCGCTTCCTACAGTTCCGAAGCCCACTATCGCTACTTTTACAGTTTTTTCAGCCATAACATAAAATCCCCAAGTTATTTAGAAATAGAAGTTTACCGAAACAAACTTAAAGCTGCAAGTAAAATCGTCCATTGTCATATCCCCAGCAGCAGGGCTTTTGAATCCAGCAGACGCTTGAAATTCTCTTCGTTAATAAAAGCAGCAGGGCCGTTAGGGTTATATTTTGTCAGCATTTTTATTGTCGCTTTGAACTTTTTTTCCAGCGGCCCAACCAGATGCAGCGCCTCTGAGTCCGCGAAATCTTCGATTTTAACTTCATACGCACACAGGGTCAGTCTGTCTATTAACGGCTTTTCTTCCGCGTATTTGCCCAATTTATAATTAGCCTTGAAGCTCGATAGCATAATAGCCTGATTCTGCCCGTCAGGGTTATCGATAACAAGCGGCATATTGGCATGTTTCAGATGCACTTGAATTTGGTGCATCCTGTCAGTCAACGGCCTAACTGCCAGCAGAGACAAATTGCCGAAATCCGCCAGAAGTTCCCATTGACTTTGGGCTTCTTTGCCGTGTTTATAATTGACCTCTATTTTTTCAAAATTTTTTCTGTTCTGTGCCAAAGGCGCATCAATCGTTCCAGTTTTTTCGCAAGGCATCCCTGTTACAATTGCCAGATATATCTTTCTGATTTGACCCTTTTTGAAATCATCTGAAAGTTTTTTCTGTGCATCGTCGTTTTTTGCGAGAATAATTATTCCGCTTGCCTTATCGTCGAGTCGATGGATGATTTTCAAGTTCTGCAAATCTTCTCTTTGTTTGCGGAGATAATCGATTAAATTATCTTTTCCGTATCGGTCATTTGTGACGCTTATCCCGACAGGTTTATTGACTGCGATAACCTGGTCATCTTCATAAATAATTTCTATCTTGTTTTTCGCCATTGATTGATTTTCCATCAATTTCTGCTTATTTGCCTATTATTTTACTGATTTATTTTCCTTTTTCCTCATTTTTCTTTTTTATTAAAGGGATTGAAAAATTCGTGATTTGAAGTTAAAAATAAGGTTTAGAGCCAAAAAATTGTTTAGAAGACTTGAACAATCAGGCTTGAAATAACGTAATATTACGGTATTTTCGTTGGTTTCTCAGGAGTTTTCGGAACATTTTTTTGCCGGACAAAACTAAGTTATATTTCTATAAGCCATTGTAAGGAAAGTACTTATGAAAAGCAAAAAGTCATTCACACTTGTTTTAGGCCTTGTATTTATTCTGCTTTTAAATTCATTTTGTTTTTCCTCGCCTGCCGAGAAAAGGGACATTGAAACACTTCGCAGCACAGGTGAGGTTTTTGCTGAAATTGCTGAGAAAGTAAGTCCTGCCGTGGTATTTGTCAGTGTTGAACAGCAGGTTGTTCAGCAAATGCCGGACATATTTTTCGGCGACCCGTTTGAGGAGTTCAACGATGAATTTTTCAAACGTTTTTTCGGTCAGCCCTTCAAGCATCGCCAGCAACCTAAGGAGAGAAAACAAGTTCGTCGCGGCCAGGGCTCCGGTTTTATAATTTCTTCCGACGGTTTTATTCTTACCAACAATCATGTGGTTGAAAATGCCGATAAAATCACGGTAAAACTTTCAGACGATAGAGAATTGACGGCCATAGTAATCGGCACGGACCCTGAGACCGATGTTGCGGTGATAAAGGTAGATGCAAATGACCTGCCGACTGCCGAGCTTGGTGATTCGGACAAATTGAAAGTCGGCCAGTGGGTCATTGCTATTGGCAATCCGTTTGGCCTGAGCCATACGGTAACTGCCGGCATTGTCTCGGCCAAGGGCAGAAGCAAAATAGGACTGACCGAGTACGAGGACTTTATACAGACTGATGCTGCGATAAATTTCGGAAATTCAGGCGGGCCTTTGCTTGATATCGACGGTAAAGTCGTCGGTATTAATTCAGCGATTTTCAGCCGCAGCGGCGGTTATATGGGTATCGGCTTTGCAATCCCAATAAATATGGCTAAATATGTTTATGACCAGCTTGTTGCCGAGGGCAAGGTAACCAGGGGTTATCTGGGAATTTACGGCGACGATGTCAGTTCTGAAATGGCCGAGCTTCTTGGGGCAAAGGATAGCAAGGGCATCGTAGTAAATAAGGTTATGGAAGACAGTCCCGCTGAAAAGGGAGGTGTCAAAAAGGGCGATATCATCATAAAAATGGAAGGTAAACTGCTTGAAGACTGGAACAATTTCAGAAATGCGATTGCCCAAATAGCTCCCGGCACGAAGGTTATTCTTACGGTTATAAGGGACGGCAAGGAAAAAGACCTTACCATTGAACTCGAGGCAAGAGAGTCGCAAACCGCTTTGGCCGAAGAAGGTGGCGAAGAAGTGAAACAGCTCGGGATAACGGTTCAGGACTTAACCAGCGAACTTGCCCAGCGTTTCGGTTTTAGTGATGAGAAAGAGGGTGTTATTGTTACCGAAGTTGCCCCTGCTTCTTCTGCGGCAGAGGTTGGCATAAACGCAGGCACCTTGATTACAGAGGTTAATCGCGAAAAAGTTGAAGACGCTAAGGGTTTTTGGAAACTCATCAAAAAGGCGAAAGATTCGGTTCTGCTTTATATCCGACAGGATGAAATCGCAAGATATGTTGTAGTAAAATTCAGCGAGTAGGAGTTAGAATTTCTTGATTTTACAAAACAGCCGCTTTGTTGAGCGGCTGTTTTTTTTATGCGTTGTCCAGACACTTTTTTAAGGTCTCACAGACCAGCGAAACTTCATCTTTGCTGAGGTTATTATAGAACGGCAAGGCGATTGTGCTTTTGCACACTTTATCTGCGATGGCAAAATCACCGTCTTTGTAGCCGAATTTTTTAGCTATAAATGGCTGAAGTGTTACCGGCGGGAAGTAATTGCTTACCTGGATCCCTTCTGCGAGCATAGCTTTTAAAATATCATTTCTTTTTGCAATGTAAGACTCTTTAAGTCTTACGACAAAGACAAACCAGCTTATCTTGCAGTTTGCTTCTGCTTTAGGCACGACAATTCTGTCGTCATCGGCAAGCATTTCCTGATACCAGGTGGCAACACGTTCTCTTTTTTGTATGATTTCCTCGATTCTCTCAAGCTGTGCAATCCCCAAAGCCGCATTAATATCGCTCATCCTGAAGTTATACCCCAATCTTTCGTGAGCCAGCCAGCCTGCTTCTTTTCCTCGTCCCTGATTTCGCAGTGATATACACATATCTGCAATTTTTTCGTCATCGGTCATAATCATACCGCCTTCGCCGGTGGTAGTTTGCTTATTGGGATAATATGCAAAGGCGCCGACGGTTCCGAAACTACCTGCTTTTTTGCCGTTTAGTTCTGAGCCGAGCGCTTCGCAACTGTCCTCAACGACATGCAGATTATGTTTTTTTGCAATTTCGCAAACCCTGTCCATACCTGCAGGATTCCCAAATACGGCGACCGGCAGGATAGCCTTTGTCCTTTCAGTGATTTTTTCTTCGATTTTTTCCGGGTCGATATTCAGGTTGTCCGGGTCGATATCCACAAATACAGGTTTTGCATCGACCATTAATATACAGTTTGTCGAGGCGATGAAGGTGAAAGGCGTGGTAATTACTTCGTCATCTTTACTTATTTCAAGAGCCTTCATACATAAAAACAAGGCGCTTGTACCGGAATTGACACTTACAGCGTATTTGACACCGATGTATTCGGCAGTTTTCTCCTCGAATTCAACCATTTTCGGCCCGAGCGCCAGATTTGGACTTTTGAGCACTTCGGTTACTGCCTGTATCTCTTTTTCCGTGATGTCCGGCCGTGACAAATTAATCTTCATATAAATACTCCGGTTTTTAGCGACAAAACAGTTATTATACTCTTAAAACTTGTTGTAGAAAAAGAAAAATATCAGACGTTTCAATTTAGCTTCGCAGATCGATTATACATATATCTTTTATAAACCGCTCGATTACAAATTTAGTCAGGTTTACCCATAATTTTGTCTTGTCCAATACGACACTATCGCTTGTAGCAGCTATTTTCTCGGTTTGTATAAGTTCGGTATCGGGATTATTGACAAGCGTTACTTCCAGCTCTGTGTTTATAGTTTGTGATTCTATGATTTTTTTGAGTCTTCCGCTGTTTGACACGGGCTTATCGAGCAGCCAATGCACGCTTTTTATATTCAGTTCAGTCAGGGCATTGTTAATCAGCTCTATTGCCGGTATAGTTTCGTTGACCTTCCTGTATGTTCCGTGCATACCAGCCAGGTCTCGCATACAGCCGTCTCGTCCGATGAATACAAAAGCGCCGCTCAACGCCGCCTCAATGGTTATCAAAATATTGTATCCGTCAATCAGAATATCCTCACCGGCAACTTCAGCCGGCTGAACTTCTCGCACGAGCCTATCGGCAAGCTGCGCATCTGAACAACTGCTCCGCATAACCGCAAGTCGTTGTCTTTCGGTAAGTGCAAATTTATCACCCACGAGTTTCAAACTGGCGTTTTGCGGATATTCTTTCGTCAAAAGCAGCGAGTAATCCGCTGCCGCCTGCCTCAAAGCGCCTATATTTTCCCTGCGGAACAGAATACTGTCCTGCGGATGAGCCCCTCTGTGTTTTCTTTTGTCCGGCATCCCGCACCTTTTAAATATTCTTTCAGTATGCTGTTGGACTTGTAAAGCTGCAAGAATAGACGTATAAATTGAATATGCAAATGAAAATTTGAATAAAAAAAAGGTGCGGGATACCGTTTTTGCTGCCGATGTTGAATAAAATCGTTTGATAAAATATGAACCTGTGCTATCCTTTCGACTTGGTTCGACTATGCTCACCACGGGTCGCTCAAGACAGGTTTATCATCTGGATTTGCGGATAAGATTATGACATTAGAGCAGTTATTGAAACTGATGAAAAAACCTCCCGCCCAGAGACCGCGGGTATGTGCCGACTCAAGAAATCTGCACCCCGGTGGTATCTTTGTGGCAATCAAGGGCACACGTACTGACGGCCATGATTTTATCGGTCAGGCAGTTATGAAAGGTGCCAAATACATTGTCTTGCAAAAACCGGTTACAGTAGTTTCAGCCGAGGTTATACAAACCGACGATACTGCCCAGGCGCTCGGCCTGCTTTCTCAGGCGTATTTTGACCATCCGAACAGCAAGCTTATCAATCTTGCGGTTACCGGCACAAACGGCAAAACAACGACAACATATCTTCTCCGCTCAATCATTATTAATGCCGGCAAAAAATGCGCCCTTATAGGAACCGTGGAAGTCGATTTTGGCGGTGGCGAAAAACCAATTGAAGCCTTTATGACTACGCCGGACGCATTTGAGCTGGCTTCTCTGTCGAGCCAAATGGTAGCTGCAGGCGCCGAGTATATGGTAGCCGAAGCAAGTAGTCATGCAATTGAACAGAATCGTCTTGCGGGCATAGATTTTACCGTCGCCGCGTTTACAAATCTTACAGGTGACCACCTGGATTATCATAAAACAATGGATGCGTATCTGGCTGCCAAGTTAAAGCTCTTTGAAAAACTCATCCCCGATACCTCGGCTGTGATAAATGCCGATGATCCTGTTTGTCAAAAAGTAGCGGCTGCGACGAACGCGAAAAAGATTTTTTATTCGCTACAAAACCAGGCCGACATAACCGCGGATATCATTTCGATGGATATTACAGGCACAGTCTTTGATTTGAACCTGCAGGGCAAAAAAGTTCGTGTAAAAACACCTCTGATTGGCCATCATAACATCAGCAATCATCTTGCCGCGGCAGGACTTGCCTTTGCCTGCGGTTTTGCCCCTGACGCAATCGTACAGGGCCTGTCGAATTTTACAGTAGTCCCAGGCAGACTCCAAAAAGTGCCTTTTTCGGGTGATTTTACGGTTCTTGTTGATTATGCCCACACCGATGACGCGTTAAAAAATGTCCTTACTGCCTTAAAACCCCTCTGCAAAGGGCGTCTAATGGTGGTTTTTGGTTGCGGCGGAGACCGGGACAAAACCAAACGGCCCCGAATGGCACGCATCGCTGAGCAGTTTGCCGACCGCATTTTTATTACCAGCGACAATCCGAGAAATGAAAGACCGGCAGCGATAATAGATGAAATTCTCAAAGGATTTTCGAGCCTTTCTAACGACAATATGGTTGTCCAGCCAGACAGAAAAAAAGCTATTGCCTCAGCAGTCAATTGTGCTCAAACTGGCGATATAATTCTTATTGCCGGCAAAGGACACGAAAATTACCAGATTATCGGCGCCGAAAAAATTCACTTCAGCGATATCGAAACCGCCTCGGAATTTTTGAAATGAGGCCTTTAGGCATAAAAAAGCTTGCTGAAATTATAAACGCCCGGACTGGCTCCGACTCAACGGAAAATATAAGCAGCGCAGGTATCGACTCACGTACACTTGCCCGGGGCAGCGTCTTTTTTGCGATTAAAGGCGCTAACTTCGACGGCCACGATTTTGTCAATCAAGCTTTTAAAAACGGCGCCATTTGTGCGGTCGTAGAGAAGAAAATTAGCAATGCCGATGACAAAAAAATCCTCCTTGTTGACGATACTATCGCTGCTCTTGGTGAACTTGCTCGGTTTATAAGAAATGATAGTGATTATAAAGTCATTGCGGTTACCGGCTCATCAGGCAAGACCACCGTCAGAAGCCTGATTTTTCATATTCTAAGCGGCAAATTCAATTGTTTCACCGCCCCAAAAAGCTACAACAACAATATCGGTGTGCCTTTGACAATTTTCGATGCCCCCGACGATTGTGAATTTGTTATCGCTGAGCTTGGCAGTAATCATCCCGGCGAAATTGAGTATCTTTCACGGATAGTCTGTCCCGACATCGCTTTAATAACCACAATATGCCCCTCGCATCTGGCCGGCCTGGGTTCGATTGAGGGAGTAATAAAGGAAAAAGTCGCCATCACGACGGGCTTAGTGCCGGGCGGAAAGCTTTTTGCCAATGGCGCCGACAAAGAACTCGGCGATTACTGCCGGGACGAGAAAATTGCCTTTACAACTTTCGGCACAAGCAAAAATTGCGAGGTGCATGTAAGAGATATTGAACTCTTTGGCGACAAAAGTAGATTTTTTATTGAAAATGCTCTGGTGAACCTGCCCCTGGCCGGCAGGGCGAATGTGGAAAACGCGATAGCCGCCTGGGCAATATGTAAATCTCTCGACATTTCACCTGAACAGTTTGCCCACTCGGTTGCTGATATAAAGCCTGTCGATATGAGAATGGAAATTATCGACTTTGGCCCTATAACTGTCCTTAACGACTGTTACAATGCCAATCCCGGCTCGATGAAAAATGCGATTGAGACGCTTTCTCTGATGGCAAAGCGGAAAGGAAAAAGACCCGTCTTTATTTTTGGCCGAATGGGCGAACTTGGCGACCAAAGCCAAAATCTCCATACCGCCCTCGGCGGAGAAATTGCTCGATGCAGAACCCCTGTACTGCTGACGATAAAAGGTGATAGTGCAATTGCTGCAAAGACAGCAAAAAAATCCGCTGATTTTGATATTTCAGTCCGAATCTTCAAAAATGTCTCCGGGCTTTGCGATAATCTGTACAAATTTATACAACCTGACGATATAATACTGGTCAAAGCTTCCCGCAGCGAACGTTTTGAATCTGTTGTGGATAAACTGAAGGATCTTTTCGGCGGACAGTAAAGAAATTTGCAATTTTAAGTTATGATATATCATCTATTTTCATTTTTGCAGGATTTTGTAACACGCTCGCTGGGC
>CAYTQR010000046.1:9979-11135 GCA_964440045.1 uncultured Planctomycetaceae bacterium
TATGATATATCATCTATTTTCATTTTTGCAGGATTTTGTAACACGCTCGCTGGGCTTTTATGCCTGGCAGGAGGTGGTTTTTCGCTGCATAATGGCTGCCTTGACAAGTCTTTTAATAGCCTGGCTTTGGGGGCCGAAGATTATTCGCTGGCTGATGCGCAAAAAAATAGGCGATAGGCCGGAATTTCATCACGAAACCTTAAACGAGCTTAATAAGGAAAAGGCCAATACCCCCACGATGGGAGGGCTGATAATTCTTCTTTCGGTACTGGTCGGCACTTTGCTCTGGGCAAAGCTCAACAATCCATTTATCCAGAAGGCGATTATTTTAGTGCTGTGGTTTGGCGCAATAGGAGCTGCTGACGACTGGCTTAAGCTTACCAGCAAGATTCGTCACCGCAGCCGCAATGGCTTAAAGCCGTGGGAAAAACTTATCTTTCAGTTCGGCGGGGCGGTTCTTATCGCGACTTTTTTGTATTTTGATGTCGCCAGGGTTCCGGACGCAACCAGATTCTGGTTGCCGTTTTACAAATACGGTATTCCCATTACCGGCTGGCTTTTCATACTGATTGCGATACTTTATATTTCAGCGACCAGCAACGCGGTCAATCTTACAGACGGAATGGACGGCCTGGCGACCGGCTGTGTCGCGATAGCGAGTATGACTCTGGCGATTCTTTGCTATGTCGCTTCCGAGTCGATGACCAGAACGTCAACTATGACATGGGCCGGCTATCTCCTTTTGCCGCATATACCGCAGACCGGCGAACTTAGCATATTTTTCTCAGCCATTCTCGGCGCCACGCTCGGATTCTTATGGTTCAACTGCCATCCTGCCCAGGCATTTATGGGCGATATCGGTTCACTCCCTCTGGGAGCTGCGATGGGTTATGGCGCCTTGGTTACAAGGAATGAAATACTGCTTCTTATAATCGGCGGTGTGTTTGTAGTCGAGCTTCTCAGTGTAATTTTGCAGATACTTTATTTCCGCTATACTGGTGGAAAGAGGTTATTTCGCTGTGCCCCGATTCACCATCATTTTCATCTTTGCGGCTGGTCCGAGCCGCAGGTCGTTGTGCGCTTCTGGCTTTTAGCCGCTGCCTTTGCCGCCCTCGCTTTGGCCACATTAAAAATTCGCTGACCAATACTGTAGTGC
>CAYTQR010000046.1:11145-13310 GCA_964440045.1 uncultured Planctomycetaceae bacterium
ACTTGACAAGTTAGTAGTAACTAACTATGTTGATTGCAAATAAAATGGTGAGTGGTATGCCTGTAAAGAAAAAATTGAGCGCTTCACTGGAAGATTATCTGGAGGCGATATATAATCTCAGCCGGGAGCCGAAAGTTGCCCGAAGCAGGGATATTGCACAAAACCTTGGCGTTTCGAGAGCATCTGTTACAGGTGCGCTTAAGTTGTTGTCCGACAAGGGCTTAGTAAATTATAAGCCTTATGGATATATTACACTGACAGATAAAGGCGCCAAAGAAGCCCAGTTGGTTGTCAACAGGCACAATATCATCAAATCTTTTTTTGTAAATGTTCTCGGCGTCGAGCAACAAATTGCGGCCCAGGCTGCCTGCAGAGCTGAACATGTACTGGGGCCGGTTGTAATTTCGAGGTTACTGGATTTTAGCGATTTTGCAGCCCGGACTAACGAGAACGGGAATAATCTAACGCATCAGTTTACGAAGTTTCGTAAGCGAAAATTGCAAAATAGCAATTCTCATAAAATAAAGGGATAAGCAAAATGGATGAAACAATCGGACTTGACAAAATTAAGCCGGGCAAAAAGGGCAGAATTGTTAAGATGCTCGGCCGAAGCGGGATAAACAGACGCATTGCTGATATGGGTGTTGTGCCAGGCACAATTGTAGAAGTGGAAAGAGTTGCGCCATTGGGTGACCCGATAGATATTAAACTGAAAGGTTATCATCTTTCTTTGCGTAAAGAAGAGGCCTCAAAAATTATTGTAGAATTAATAGTTCAGTAATGAGCGGCAAACGGTTAATACAATTGTCAACAGTAAGAGCAGGCCGGAAGGTCAAGCTCGTACGTGTAAATGCCGGACAAGGTTTGAATAGCCGGCTTGCTTCAATGGGCCTTGTACCGCATGTGGAAATAACGGTCATAAGCAATAGCCATCCGGGGCCTTTTGTGGTAAGTGTTAAAGGTTCGAGGATAAGATTGGGCAGGGGGATGGCTCATAAGATTATGGTATTGTAAGGTAAGATTATGGAAAAGAAAATCAAAGTAGCTTTGGCAGGTAACCCGAATAGCGGCAAGACTACCATATTCAATATGCTGACGGGCGCTCGCCAGCACGTAGGTAATTATCCCGGCGTAACCGTTGAAAAAAAAGAGGGGCTTTGCAAATATGCCGGATACGAAATAACAATTGTGGATTTGCCGGGAACCTACAGCCTGACGGCTTATTCGATTGAAGAACTTGTTGCCCGCAATTTCATAATCGAAGAGCAGCCGGATGTTGTTGTTGATATTGTGGATGCCTCCAATATGGAGCGCAATCTGTATTTGGCAACTCAGTTGATTGAAATGGACGTTCCTTTGGTTTTGGCATTCAATATGAGTGACATTGCCAAGCAAAGAGGATCAGTTTTTGATACTGAATGTCTTTGCGGACTTTTGGAGGCGCTGATAGTGCCGACGGTCGGCAACAAAGGTAAAGGCAAATCAGAATTGCTCGATGCTATAGTTGAAACAGCCCGGCAAGGCAAAAAACAGCGTATGCACAAAGTAAAATATGGCGTAGAGATTGAAGAAGAATTATCACGTATTGAAATGGTTCTGGCTGACAAGAAAATCTCTTTGGCACAAAAGTACGGCACGCGATGGTTTGCATTGAAGATGCTGGAACAGGACAATGAAGTTGCCGAAAAAGTTCATAATAATGAGGTGCTGGAAACAGTCAAAACCAGTGTGGAGCATCTTCGGACAATTTTCGGCGAAGAGCCGGAGATAGTAATTGCTGACAGAAGATATGGTTTTATCTCCGGCGCTTGTGAGGAATGTATTAAGAGTTCCGTTGAGTTGCGGCACAGTAGAAGCGACATAGCAGATAAGGTTATTCTTAATCGTCTTTTAGGTCTGCCGATTTTTCTTTTGTTAATGTATTTGGTATTCAAACTTACCTTCTGGGTTGGTAACCCGATTATGGGGTGGACGGAGGTCTTTTTTGAATGGTTTGGCGCCGTCATAGCAGGTTTTTGGCCGGCAGGAAGTGAAAGTGTGATAAAGTCGCTTATCGTCGATGGCATAATCGGCGGTGTGGGGGGTGTGCTTGTGTTTCTGCCGAATATCCTGTTATTGTTCCTGGCTATCGCAATCCTTGAAGACTCCGGCTATATGGCCAGGGC
>CAYTQR010000047.1:0-13298 GCA_964440045.1 uncultured Planctomycetaceae bacterium
AAATCAATCATAGCTTTTTCGAGTCTGCTTTTGGTCATTTGTCCATGAGCGACAGTAATTTTTACTTCCGGCAGGATTTTTTGAATTTCTTCAGCAAACCTTTCTATACTCTGCACCCTGTTATGCACGAAAAACACCTGCCCCTGCCTGTTGAGTTCGACTATCACAGCCTTTTTTATAAGCTCCTTGTCATATTTTCTGACGTGCGTAACCACTGCCCGCCTGTCTAACGGCGGAGTCGCAAGCGAGCTTATATCCCGCAGGCCCAACAGTGCCATATGAAGTGTTCTCGGTATCGGCGTTGCCGTCAGCGTCAGAATATCGACGTTGATTCGCATCTTTTTCAGCTTTTCCTTATGCTCTACCCCGAACCGCTGCTCTTCATCGATTATCAGCAAGCCCAAATCTTTAAACCCGACATCTTTGCTGAGCAGCCGATGAGTTCCAATAAGGATATCGACTTTTCCTTGTTTGCATCGCGACAGAATATCTGTCGCTTGTGCCTTTGTTCGAAAACGGTTGACCGATTCAACAACTATCGGGAAATCCGCGAATCTCTGTGCAAATGTTCTTTCGTGCTGAATACATAAAACCGTTGTCGGCACAAGTACCGCAACCTGCCTGCCGCCCTCGACCGCTTTAAAGGCCGCCCGCATCGCAAGTTCAGTTTTACCGTACCCAACATCCCCGCACAACAGCCTGTCCATCGGAACAGGCTGTTGCATATCCGTCTTTATCGCTTGGCAGGCCGTTATCTGGTCAGGCGTTTCCTGGTAGAGAAAAGATTCTTCGAATTCTCTTTGCCAGTTCGTATCTTTGTCGAAAGCAATCCCCGCCACACTTTGCCGTCTGGCCTGTATCTCAAGAAGCTCTGCCGCCAACTCTGCCGTTGCCGTGGCAGCCTTTTTTTTCTGCCTCTCCCATTTCTTTGTCCCGATTTTGCTTAACTTGGGCCGCCTCGCGCCTGTACCGATATATTTTTGAACAAGACAGATATTCTGAGCCGGAACGTGAATGACTGCCTTATCGGCATATTGAAGCGTGAGAAATTCACACTTTACCCCATCCTTTTCAATTGTCTCTATGCCCTTGAACTTCCCTATCCCGTAATTGATGTGTACTACATAATCGCCTTTGTTCAACTCTGCTGGCGAGTCAACCGATACCGCCGCTCCGATAGGCCGTGCTGTTCGTCGTACGATTGACTGTCCGAATAATTCGTGATGTGTCGCGACAATTATTTTTAATTCTTCGATTATAAACCCGTGATGAATGAACCCGATTGGCAAATGAAAATTTGCAGGTAATCTTTTCGCGTCCTGCGCAATTATTTCCTTTATTCTTTTTACCTCAGCTCCCGTCTCGCAGTACATATAGACGTCCCACTCGTCCTGTGCCAGCTCAATTAACTCCTGCAGTGCTTCTCTGTGTCCTGCCCATATAGGGCCGCTTCTTTTCTCGAACTGGGCCGTGCTTTTTATGCGCAATTCCAGACCGTCAGGCTCGGATGCGAATCTGCTGATGAAAACTTTCTTAAATTTCCCCATCGCCTCGAATATCTTGCTCCAGTTATAAAGATTCTGCGGCTTTTCTACTCTGTGGATAAAGACATCCGCAACTTCTTCAACATCGCTCGGCTCTTCTATAAAAATAATCGTATCAGGATCGATTGCTTCCAGAAAAAGCATCTGTTCGTCATCATCCCCCAATGCCGAGGTGATTATAATACTGTCAATATTGCCTGTTGACAGTTGAGTATCAAGGTCTATCGTTCTTATACTCTCTATGCAGTCGCCGAAAAATTCTATTCTGACAGTTTGTGCTTGGTCCGACTGCGCCGTTACAGGTGCGAAGATGTCGATTATACCGCCTCTTCTTGCGAATTGCCCCGGCACATCAATCTGGCCGGTCGATTCAAATCCGTTATCTACCAGCCACCCAGCCGCTTGCTCCATTGTGATGGTTTCACCCGTTTTCAGCGGCAGTCCTTTTTCAAAAAGTTTTTCAGGACTTGGCACAGGCTGCATAAGCGATTGGATAGATGCCGAAATAATATCGGGATATTCGCCTTTGCCTTTATTGGCGAAAAGTTTCAATACCAGCCTTGCCCTTGCCGATGCCGTCTCGTCAGCCGTATCGACAAATTCTTCACCTGCCCAGCCGAGCAATGTTTCGATATTTTTACCACCAAATCCGATTAGGTCATCGACAACATTATCAGCATCGTCAAGGTGCGGGCTTATATAAAGAATTGGCTTTTTTAACTGTTTTTTGATGTGTATCGCCAATAAAGGCGCAAAGGACCCCCACGTCCCTGCAACTTTTACCGCCCTGTTGTCAGCGGTCTTCAGTTGCGAGCTTACCTCTTGAATGCTTTTTAGCCGCCCAATATTCACATTTATTATTTGTTTAGCCGTCGCCGGTACGGCGACGCATTTAATCGCCAAAGCAGGTATTAACCGCTCTTGCAGCCTTTATCAGCGAATGATTTTTTGGGATGGTTCTTGTCTTGCCTGCCACCTGTGACAAAGGCACACTTGAAAGTTTATTATTCTTGAGTACAACCAGACGATTTTTCACGCCGTTGGCTAATAGTTCAATTGCCGAATGACCAAAACTCGTCGCTAATATCCTATCCCAGGGCGTCGGCGCCCCGCCTCGCTGAATATAACCCAAAGTTACCGACCGCGTTTCAAGTTTTGTCATTTGCTCAATCTGCCCCGCAAGTTTATTCGCAATCCCACCCAACCGTATCGGGTCCGGACTTAACGCACAGGTTTTACTGACAACCATTTCCCCGCCGAGCTCTTTCGCGCCTTCAGCGACAACTATAAGACTGTAGCTTTTACCTTTTCTGCTCCGCTCTTGAACAAACTTACAGACCTTTTCGATTTTGTAGGGAATTTCAGGTATCAAAATCACATCGCTTCCGCTTGCAACTCCCGAATGCAGCGCAATCCAGCCGGCGTATCTGCCCATCACTTCGATAACCATAACTCGATGATGTGAGCTTGCCGTGGTTCGCAGTTTATCTATCGCTTCTGTCGCGGTTGTCACAGCGGTATCGAATCCGAAAGTAACATCCGTACCCCACAAATCGTTATCGATAGTTTTCGGCACCCCGATTACAGTAAGACCTTTTTTCGCAAATGCCGCTGCGCTCGTCATCGTTCCGTCCCCGCCGATAATAACCAAAGCGTCAATTTTTTTCTGTGCCAAAGTTTTAATGCACAAATCCGAAACATCCTTGAATACTATCTTGCCGGCCTTGTTCATCACCGGGTATTTCGATGGGTTTGTCGTATTATTAGAGCCGAGTATCGTCCCGCCGACTTCTAAAATATTGCTTACATCCTCATATCGCAAAGGCCGAAGTCTTTTTTCGATAAGACCCAGATACCCGTCTTCGATACCCCATACTTTCATTGAATATTTCGAGATAGCGGTCTTTGTCACCGCCCGGATAACTGCGTTAAGACCCGGACAATCCCCGCCGCCAGTCATCACTGCAATTGTTTTAATCTTGTGTGCCATATTCTATGTTTTCTGAATGGACTTTTTCGCTGCCTCGACAACGGCATCGGCCGTAATGCCGAACTTTTCATAGCAGACCTTATAAGGTGCCGAAACGCCGAATCCGTGCATACCGATAAACTCGCCTTTATCACCGGTATATTTCGACCAGCCCATTTCAACTCCAGCCTCCACAGCAACCCTTGCCTTAATACTTGGCGGCAATACCGAATCCTTATATGCCCTATCCTGCGCCTCGAACAATTCCCAGCTTGCCATATTAACGACCTGCGCCTTGATATTTTCCGCCGCAAGTTTCTCGCTCGCATTAACCGCGATTTCCATCTCTGACCCAACGCCGATAATTATCACATCAGGCTTATCCTGTTTAACGAAAACATAAGCGCCCTTGGCGATATTAGACGCCGCCGGATATTTGGTTCTGTCGAAAGTCGTGATATTCTGTCTCGTCAAAAGCAGCGCGACCGGCCCAGCCTTATATTCCAGCGCAATCTTCCAGGCATAAGCCGTCTCGTTCGCATCCGCCGGCCTGATTACAAGCATCTTCGGTATCGCCCGCAGTGCCGCGATTTGTTCGACAGGCTGATGGGTCGGCCCGTCTTCGCCTAATCCGATTGTATCGTGCGTAAATACGAATATCGTCCTGTATCCGCTCATTGCCGCCACTCTCACCGCCGGCCGCATATAATCGCTGAAGCAGAAAAACGTCCCGCCGTACGCTCGCAGCAATTCGCTCGTCGCGATACCATTCATTATCGCCGCCATCCCGTGCTCCCGGACTCCGTAGCGGATGTATCTTCCTGTCGGATTATCTTTCTGGAAATCTTCCACGCCCTTGTATCTCGTATTATTCGATGGCGTCAAATCCGCCGACCCGCCCAAAATCAAAGGCATATTCGGCATCAGCATATCAAGCGTTTTGCCTGATGCCGCTCTCGTTGACATCGGCTCAGGGGCAAATGTAGGTAAATCGGTTATCTCCGGATAAGGATTATTAATCAGCTTCGCAAGCTCCGGAAATTGTTTCGAATATTTCTCAAATTTTTCGTTCCATTGCTTTTCAAGCTCGGCCCCCTTGACTTTTTCCTTTTGCATATGCTCAATCGCTTCTGGAGGCACAACAAATGTCTTTTCGGGGTCCCAGCCGAAGTTCTTCTTGATTAATTTTATCTCATCTTCGCCAAGCGGCGCACCGTGTGCCGTATGCGTATCCTGAAAATGCGGACTGCCGAAACCGATATGTGTACGAAGATTAATTATATTAGGCTTATCTTTCTGGGCCTGTGCTTTTTTCAGCGCCTTTTCGAACGATACCATATCGTTACCATCACCGCCGACAATTTGCACGTTCCAGCCGTAGGCCTCAAATCTTTTCGCTCTATCCTCTGAGAATGAAAGGCTTGTATTCCCATCGATGGATATATGGTTATCATCGTAAATCACGATTAAGTTGCCTAATCCGAGATGTCCTGCCAGAGAGCAGGCCTCGGATGACACGCCTTCCTGCAAATCCCCATCGCCTGCGACAACATAAATGTTGTAGTCGAAAAGATTCGACCCGTCTTTATCGAAATATGCCGACAGATACTTTTGCGCGATGGCCATTCCGACCGAGTTACTTATTCCCTGCCCTAACGGGCCGGTTGTTGCTTCAACACCTGGCGTATGTCCGAATTCCGGATGCCCCGGCGTCTTGCTTCCCCATTGTCTGAAATTCTTCAAATCGTCCAGGCTGACATCATATCCGGTCAGGTATAAAAGCGAATACAAAAGCATACTTCCATGGCCTGCGCTTAGAACGAATCTATCCCTGCCTAACCATTTTGGATTAGTCGGATTGTGCCGTAGGTATTTCGTCCACAGCACATACGCCGCCGAGGCCATTCCCATCGGCATACCGGGATGACCGGACTTGGCTTTTTGCACACCGTCCATCGATAAAAATCGGATTGTCTGAATACATAATTCATCAAGCTCATTCAAACCAGGATTCATTTTGTTTTGCATAATTTGTCCTTGTAGATTTTCACGCTAACTCCCACCTCTGCAGTGGGGGTTCATTCGGCCCCCCACCCTTGCTTGTCCTCTGTAGTCCGCTGTTACGGACGAGCGATGGGTGGTGGGGATTTACTTAGCCCCCAACTTTATGTTGGGGGTTTGTTTAGTTTATTTAGCCCCCAGTTTTACTGGGGGTTTTGTTCAGCCCCTACCCCTGTGGTGGGGGCTATTATCGAAAGAAATAACATAATAAAATAAAATCACGCCCTTGTCAATATGAGGTACTACTCATAATCTGAATCCACAACAAACTACAAACGCCAAGATGATTTACAAACCCCATTAAAAAATTTCGTCTCCTGATGGCTCTTCTAACCTTTTTCTTGTTAAGTGTTTACAAAACTTCACAGAAATTTTGTAAAAAAATCAAAAAAATCCTTGCTTTTTTTAAAAAATAGATTAAAATATACACATGTTTAGTAATCACCAAACACAAAGTGAATAGCGGACAGATAAAAAAAGACTATAAAACTCCTCAATATGCCGGCCTTTAGAATACCGCATAGAAAAATGAAAACAAAACAACCACAATATAAAGCCAGGAAAGTAGCGGGCAAAACAGTTAAGCTTGATGCGGACATTTTCTACAATCCTAAAATTCGCAATTCCAGTCTGATGATTGCAGGCGGCAGGGTTATTGTCTGTGACTACAAAAACAAAAAATACTTCTCGCTTCCCAGATTCATTCTAAAGGCAAAAAAAGGGCAGATTGTTGACCACATAAACCGCAAACCACTCGATAACCGCAGATGTAATTTGCGCATTGTTAGCTCAAGACAAAACGCACTAAACCGCAGGCTCAAATCAAATACCGGCTATATTGGCGTCTCAAAGACAAAAAGGGCCAAAAGGGCAAACAAGTGTTATTACGAGGCATATTTCCAGCCGGAAGGAAGTAAAAGAAAGAAATTCTGCACACCACAGACACCGAAGGGATTGATTCTCGCCGCTTTAGCCAGGGACAAGTTTGTCATTGAGGCGGGTGATGAGGAATATGCACCGCTGAATTTTCCAATATTCGAAGATGAACCTTTTAGAAGTTTTTTATTGGGATGTGATTTGAATGAGTACAGACAGACAATTGGCACGAAGGATGGGTAATCAGGGTTTATCTTTCGAATATGCCAACAGAGCCCCAAGCGACAGCGCAGGGTTATATTTAGCCCCGCCATTTTAATGGCGGGGTTTTTGTTTCGTTTAGCCGTCGCCGGCACGGCGACGTGTTTTAGTGTTTAGCCCCCAACTTCACGTTGGGGGTTTATAAATTTGGTTAGCCCTGCCAACACTTTGGCAGGGTCATACCAACACGCCGTTTCACGCCTGCCCTGAACAGCGTTGAAGATGCGGGTTTTCTTCACTGCGAGGCCGTTTAGTCCTATAAGTTAAAGGAAGCTGAGATTTTTTTTGTACCTGTTTTTAGTCCGTATTTTAAGTTGTTATTTTAAAGGGTGTTATGTGTGCCGTTATTTCGGCTTTTCCGATATTTTTGCACTAATACAGCGGCAAACCTGATTTACCGATGAGTCTAATTAGTTATATTTTGCAGACATAGTTATGGAACCACGCAATATTGAGGTCAAAAAATGATTAAACAGAGCAAATATAAAAGTTACTCAACTATTTTGACAGTTTTGGTAATAACGTTAAGCCCTGCTGCAATAATAGCGATTTTGTTTTATTCAGACAGCAGAGCCGCTTTTGCGCTGTCGATAGCGATAGTTGTTTTTATGGTATTCTTCATAGCTCGCGTACAGAAAAAATATCATCTTAACCAGCCTGGTCTTGAACAGCTTCTGCATCATCATAAAAAAGAGCTTGCCTCGGCCAAGAGCAAAATGGAGGCCGCCGAATTACAGAATGAGGGGATAAACAGCCGGCTGAAGACATCAGTCGGCCATGCGAATTTGATGACTCAGCAGGCAATGGAAGCCAATCGAGCCAAAAATGAATTTCTGACAAATATGAGTCACGCGATTCGCATTCCGCTTAACGCGATTATAGGTTTCAGTGAAATGCTTAGCGAGGAGAATCTACCCGACCAGCAGAAAGAGCAAGTCAGGATGATTCGTGACAGCGGCAACGACCTTCTGCGGCTGGTAAATGATATTATTGACTTTTCAAGAATCGAAACAGGAAAAATCAATGTCAAAGTTACCACTTGTAACGTTGAAAATATTCTCAGCACGGTTGACGCACTTATACGTCCGGCTGCGGAAGAAAAGAAACTTAAATTTGAGATTATTCGTAACGAACCGCTGCCGGAAACTATTCGCACCGACCCGGCAAGGTTGAAACAATGCCTGCTTAATCTCGTCAGCAATGCGGTAGAATTTACTGAGCAAGGCCGGGTTAGTGTTAAAGTTTCATGGGAAAAGAACTGCGATGAACCTTTTGTTCGGTTTGAGATTGAGAATACCGGAGTAGGAATACCGCCCGGAGAACTGCAGGCCGTTTTTAAGCCTTTCTTCTATACCGGCGGTCTGAGCCTGGCAATTACGCATCATCTTGCCGAACTGCTTGGCGGCAGAGTATCGGTCAGCAGCACTTTGGGCAGTGGTTCCGTTTTTACTCTGTGCGTACCGACACAACTGGCGCCGGCCAAAGCTGAGAAAGAAGGAAGTGTCCAGGCGCCTGCTGCCCGGCCACAAGAAAAGACCCCTGCCAGAACGTACACTGACGGAGAAGCAGCCGCAGTTGATATAACGAATGTAAAATTTCACGGCAGGGTTTTGATTGCCGAAGACAGCCCGACCAATCAGGCTCTTGCAAGACTTTTGTTAAGGAAAATGGGTCTTGATACGGTAATCGTTGAAAACGGCAAACTGGCGATAGAGAAAATGATGAATGAAGATTTTGACCTCGTTTTGATGGATATCCAAATGCCGGTGATGAACGGTTACGAATCGACAAAAGTTATGAGAGAAAAAGGCATTGAAAAACCGATAATCGCCCTGACGGCCTGTGCGATGAAAGGCGATAAAGAGAAATGTTTCGCCGCGGGCTGCAGCGATTATCTTTCTAAACCAATTGACAGGAAGAAACTTGTGGAAATTTTTTCGAAATATCTTTCTGTGGCGGATACTAACCATCCTGAAACTGAAGCTCAAGAAAGGGAGAAAACTATGGAAACTCTTACACAGCAGGCGCCTCAGAGCACCTTGATCCAGGAACTGGAAATGGATTGGAATCTTCTTATGGACAGGATTGGCTGCGAAGAACTGATTGACGAAATCGTGCCTATTTTTGTCAAGGACAACACTGAAAGAATGGAGAAGCTCGAACAGGCGGTGGAGAAGAATGATATAAGTGAGGTAAAGTTTTACGCCCATTCTCTAAAGGGCGCAACGGGCACCGTAGGGGCGGCAAAGCTTTCAGAACTTGGTAAAAAACTCGAAGACGATGCAAGAAACTCGGACGATTCGAACTTCAAACCTCTTTTTGAAGAGATGAAGGTACGTTTCGGCAGGCTTATAGAGTTTTTAAAGACAAGCGACTGGAAAGAGATTGCCAAAGAGGCCTCTTCACAACAGCAGGCCGGGAAAAGCTAATTTCACTCTAAAAGGTTTTCAAATTGATATTTATTGCTCCTGTAATTTCTTACGGGAGCATGTGCGCCTCCGGCAATCTGATATTGACATTCCTTCCATCCTCAGATACCATAATCTCGTATTAGTTCCGCATTTTGCCGGCCGAGTGGCGGAATGGCAGACGCATTGGACTTAAAATCCAAGGTCCATAATGGGCGTATGGGTTCGACTCCCATCTCGGCCAGTTTTTTGATTTGCAGAGATAATGGTTTTGCAGAGTCAACAGTGTTACAGGAGCGGTATTTTGGCCGAAAGGAAAATCCAAGCGGTAGTTTTTGATGTCGGCGAAACGCTGCTGGATTTCGGCAGAGTTGACCCGAAAGCCCTTTTTAAAGAGGGAGGCAAAAATGCATACGACTTCCTGAAAAATCTAAATCAGCCGGTCGGGTCGCTATGGTCCTTTCTGCTCGGCCATCTGGTAATCGTCCGGCTGCTGAATATATGGTCAAATATCATTAAAAGAGATTTCGATTCGCTCGAAATCCTTAAAAAAATCGATAGAAAAAGAGGTGTTAAACTGTCCGAACAGCAATGGCAGGATTTTGCCTGGCGCTGGTACGAGCCCTTGGCCCGATGCGCAAAGGTCGAAACAGATATAAAAGAGACACTTGGCAAACTTAAACAGGCAGGAATTAAATTAGGCATACTTTCCAATACCTTTATCAATGCAGTAACGCTCGAAAAACACCTGGGGCAATTAGGTATATTAGATTTTTTTGATGTTAAACTATACTCCTACCAATTCAAATTTCGTAAACCCGATAAAAGGATTTTTAAAGAAGCTGCAAAGAGATTGAATTGCGCCCCAGCCAATGTGCTCTTCGTCGGCGACAGGGTCGATACGGATATTATTGGTGCACTCGAGGCAAATATGCCGGCAGTTATAAAAAAGGCCTATACCAATGCACTCGAAAAGATACCTGCAAATGTGATAAAAATCGATGCATTGGCACAGCTTGTAGGAATTATTGAAAAGGATAGGAGCCACTAAGACACAAACTTTTTAACCACAGATTTCACGGATTACGCGGATTTCACAAATTATTATTAAAAATTTTCACCACGAAGTTCACGAAGAGCGCGAAGAAATCACGAAGTATTGCTTTAAGGTGATGTTCTGCGAACATTACAAAATTCAAACAGACCCTCTTCGAAATAAATTCCGACCGGGCCCGTAATTAAATTTTCCCGGCTGCGCCAATCTGCCTTAAAGCAAAAAAATCAGTACTTGATAACTATCAAGCAAAGGACAAGAGAACAAAGTAGATTATCACTATGCTATAATGCAGTATACTGCATACGAGTATAGCAGCTTAGAGGGTTAGCAGCTTGGGGGTTTTTGATTTAAGATTTAATCCTCCTTCGTCAAGACTTCGGAGGACAAGAATTGAAGAATGAAGATTTGCGGAGTTCGGCCTTTGGCCGAGACCTTGTTTTATTATAACCAACCGCGGATTATACGGATTTAATCAACCACTAATGAACACGAAGAAACACGAATTTTTTAGACGCAGAGGACACCGAGATTACCAACCACAGATTTCGCGGATTTACACGGATTAAATAGTTTCAACTAAGCAGTTAACTAACTGCTTAAATTCTGTTTTTCAACCTGCTTGGCAAACAAGCTTGCCCGCAAATTTCAAATCCGAATTCTCTGCTTCGCTTTCGTTGAAACAAAACACGGTTATATAAAAATCAAACGTGAAATGATTTAGCAGGAAACGGGGGCTGATTTTTTTAATTCTTCCTTTATCATTCATCCCAAGAGTCGCGCACACCTTGGCGGAAGCCCTCTTGGTATTCATCTGATTCAAAGGCCGTACACTGTTCCGCTATGACTGTTTCAATTCCGCCGAGCAGGGATCCGACAAATTCACCGAGCGCCGTGTCGGCTCGACCGTGTTCCTTGGCCTCCCTTCCAGCTTCCAGCCCGTCCTGATAACCCCTATCGTAGTCGTCGGACATCACGCATCTCCTTTCTCTCGCTCGCCATTGTGGCGAGACCATGTTTTTATGTTTTACGAATGTTTTTTCAACAGCAACGATTTTTACTGTTTATTATTCTAATATAGTGGGTCAAACTCTAAAAAAGAATACTTCTCCATATTGATTTTGTCGATTTCACAAAATTTTGACCAAATAGGACTAAAATGATTATTATTAAGAGATACAATTTTCTCGATATCTGTTATGTATTCTATAATATCTCTGCCTTCTTCAGCATTCCTAAAACCATTATCCGTCAAATTTACAGAACCTGTGAACGCTAAAAGCCCATCTACAATAACCAACTTTTGATGAGGAGCATTCCGATCATATTTTGGAAAAGTTTTTATTTGAAGACCAGGTGATTCATGAAAGGATTTTTCTATCTCTTGTTTTCTAGTTTCACTAACTGAAGAAACTATTCCCCTTATAGGAACTTTTGTAGCTGTGGCTTTTAACGCTCCAAGAATAGAAGGAGATAGTCCAAAGCTTACAAAATGGATAAATTCTTTGGCCTCTTGTATAGCCTCTAAAAATGCTCGCATGGGAGGATATGGTTCGGAGTAATCATCTTCTTCTTTAGGTTTTAACAAATATTCTTTTGCTGTTATTGCTATTGAAGCAAGAGACTTACAATGTTCTACAGCCTTATCACCTAAATTAATCTGATGAACATTATCCGCAAAGAATTCCCAGTAATGCCCATAAAGTTCATTTTTAAGATATATCATCTTACATATTGGGCATCTATAACCTATATTTCCGGTGTTTTTGACTTCCTCTAATTCATAGAGCAAAGCTTTGCATTTAAGGCAAATATATTGCGGAGGTTCAAAATTCAAAAAATGTTTGATATCAAAAGATTTTTCTGGCATCAAAAATTCCTTCGTTTCATTATAACATTTTATGCCAATTTGTATGCGATTTGTTCGTCTAATATGTCTTTTACGGTCAGGGCAATAATACTCTTGCCGGTTTTTTTGAAAAAGGCCTGTATCTCAGTCATAGCACCGGCAGAATAATCAAATGAAACAAAAAAGCCCTTCGTGCGGTTTTCCCTCATCATAACGGCCTCGAAAGAATCAATGTCAGGTCTGCCGACCTTGTCCTTCTGCTTGACCTGAATCGGGTACCAGACATCCATAAATTCCAATTCGCCTTTGACTTTTTTGGGCGTTGCAGAGACAGGATAAATCCGGCCGTCAATTCCCATATCGCCGACCTTGGCGATATTCGGTACGCCGCCAAGGGCGATAACGGCCCAGTTCTCAAATTCAAACGGCGGGATTTCTCTAAGCTGCTTTTCGCTCCAAGGCAAATCACGGACGACAAAGCCCCGGCCGATGCGCCAGAGTTTTTCATCTTCTTTCATACCGCAGACATCGCGCAGACGCTTTGCCATCACCCGGCAGGCAGTCGGAGATACATCAATGCCAATCCATTGGCGGTTTAGATTTTCAGCAGCGACTAAAGCAGTGCCACAGCCGCAAAAGGCATCGAGAACAATATCATTCGATTTGGTTGACATTTCGAGAATCCGTTCAAGCAGTTTAAGAGGTTTTTGTGTAGGATAGCCAAGAGATTCAGTACTTTGACCTTGTATAGGGCCGATGTCATCCCAAACTGTACCAAGTGGTACACCTCTGCCTTCATCTAAATATCTTTTTTGCCGGGGCACAGCACCGGGTTTTGTTTGTACAATTTCCCCTTCTTTATATAGTCTCTCCATGTTTTCTTTGCTATAACGCCAGTAGCGTTCTACGCCGAGAAATTCATAAAATGGATTCCCCTTTGATTTAGCACCACCACCCGGCGCCCCAAGATCACCTAACGAGTATCTTCGTCCAGTTTCTGGTTCGATGTGTTTATAATTTTTTTCGACATAATCCTGATCGTAGGGTTTGTACAGGTGTTGGAACTCATATTTTTTTGTTTTGCTGTAGAAAAAGATTGTATCATGTACTCGACCAAGATGTTTAGAACCTTGTTTTGCATCACTATGTGCCGATTGTCGTTTCCAGATAATTTCATTGATAAACTGGTTTTCGCTGAATATTTGGTCGAGCATAATTTTGACGTAGTGCGAGGCGTGCCAGTCGCAGTGGTAGTAAAAACTGCCGGTTTTCTTTA
>CAYTQR010000048.1:0-5430 GCA_964440045.1 uncultured Planctomycetaceae bacterium
GGAGTATACCATAGTTAGCTCTCCTGTCTTCAGCCCGGACAGCAAACGCGTTGCGTATATGGCAGGAAAAGGCGATAAACAGTTTATAGTTGTTGATGATAAACCGGGGCCTGAATATGACCTTATTGGTACTTTTGCCTTCAGCCCGGACAGCAGACGCATCGCGTATATAGCTGACAAAGGCAAAAAACAGATTGTAGTAGTTGATAATCAACCCGACCCGGAGTATGACAGCATAGAGGAAAATTCACTTCTTTTCAGCCCGGACAGCGAGCACATTGCGTATATAGCCAACGAGAGTATTAGGAAACTGACTGTTGTCGATGGACAAGCAGGGCCGAAATACGATGATATTACTTTTTTTGTCTTTAGTCCGGACGGCAAACGAACAGCGTGCATAGCTCGCAAGGGCAGTAAACGGTTCGTTCTTGTCGATGGACAGGCAGGGCCGGAATATAATAGCATCGCAAAAGATTCTCTTGTTTTCAGCCCGGACAGCAAGCGCATCGTGTACGGAGCTAAAAAAGGCAGCAAATGGCAGGTCGTTACAGATGACAATCCGGGACCGGAGTACGACGGCATTGTAGAAAACACCTTTATCTTCAGCCCGGATAGCAACCATCTGGCGTATGTGGCCAGGAATGGTCCCAAACAAACGGTTGTTATGGATGGTCAGTCTGGACCGGAATACGACCTTATCAAGGAAGGTAACCCCGTTTTCAGTCTGGATAGCAAGCAACTAATATACGGCGCCAAGAAAAACTACAAATGGCAGGTTATCGTTGACGGTAACTCCGGACCGGAATGTGATACTATTCTGCAAGGCCCCCTTGTCTTTAGTCCGGACGGCAGCCATATAGCTTATGTAGCACAGAATGGTATTAAATGGCAGGTTATTGTCGATGGCCAAGCTGGGCCTGAATATGATAGTATCCGGAAGGGTTTTCCCATTTTCAGCTCTGATGGTATGCGTATGGCTTATGCGGCGCAGAATGGTATTAAATGGCAGGTTGTTGTTGATGGCAAAGCCGGGCCACAGTACGACCAAATTGCGGAAAAACCCCCTGTCTTCAGCCCGAATAGTCATCACATAGCTTATATAGCCTTCAAGGATGACAGATGGCAAATGGTTGTCGATGATGAAGTTTCACCGAAGTACGAACAAATTGGCTCCTCAGTTGTTGCCGAAGAAGGGTTTGAAGCTGTTGCCGTTCGTAACGGCACACTCTATCGCGTGGTTTGGAAACCGTGATTTACTTTTTAATTCTCAAAAGTTTAAAACCGCTGTCAGGGTCGGTTTCTCTTTTGCCGGCAATTCCTTCTATCTCAATAATTGTCACCTCAAGTATCAAAAATATACTTGCTCCGCCGCGTGGACATCCGACTATCGGCTTATCGCCTTTGCCGATACCCGCATGTAAATGCAATTTGGGCTTATCTTCTTCGTCGCAGTAAATTGTGCCGACGCCCAGAACTTCGCCCGGGCCGGTAAAACTTAGAAACTCCGGCTCGATTCTTGGTATCTCAGTCTTTGGGCCGACTACCACATCGGCTTTTCTGATTCCGCCGGTAATCAGTACCGTACCGCACTTTATTTGCTCCTTATCTGCGATTGACTCAATCGATTCGTAAAGCTGTTCGCCTTCAAAAAGCCTTGCGGCGATTACTCTGCCGCATCTGCCTACTGCATATTCCATAATCTTCTCCCATAGGATTAAATGACAACATTAAATTACCTTAAATTTTAGCTCATACAAGGAAAAATAGTATAGAAAGCCGGCATTTGGCTCTGGCGGGTACTTTGCCTTAAAAAAGATAAGAAGACTAAAAAAAAGTTCTTGACTTTGGCGGTAATAGCGATAATATCTTGAAGTTGGACATTAGAGGCGAATCACAGCACAGAATAAGTTAAATACTATTTAACAAGGATGGTATATCACTATGACGGGTCTGTGCTGAACAACCATCCTCATTAAAGACTGATTTGTTTTTGAACACAACTTTACAGAATTGTGGTTTGTGCTGCGCGGGCTTAAACTGCCGCAATAGAAAGGAGAAGGATATGAACAATCCAAAACCACCTTGAAATGGGAATATCAAATAATGTAAGAAAGGATAAAATGGGCAAGAAAAATAGGTTGACTGTCCCTATTTTTTTCAGTCGGCCTGCCGTTTCCAGTTTATTCTGCTTTATCCGGAGAGCGTTCAAATTACGAAAGGAGTTGAAGTATCATGTTTAAGCAATGTTTAGGAAAACCGATTATGCTGCTATCTATGGTATCGTTGTTTCTGGCATGTGTGATTGGGGGTGTTGGGGTTGAGAATGCATATGCGCATGCGTGTGGTGTGTGTGATGCCTGTATAGCGTGCCAGCCTTGTGAAGAGTTGAATTATTACATTACTCCTACCAGTTCTGACACACCGAGTACCCTTGTTACTGGAATTGGTAGTGGATTCGCTGCAAGTGCGCCAATTCGAATCGATTTTGGAACAACAATAGGAATTACATCATGCGTTTCGAACCCAGATGGCACTTTTGAGGCTTCCTTTACCGCAAATCCCACACAACCTGGACCAACAACAGTACTTGCATGTTGTGAATGTTCGGAGTGCCAGGCGGGAGCGTATTGTAGCAGTCAGGAGTGTGAATCCATTTTTAGCTATACTCCCCATATTCCCACGCTATCCGAGTGGGGTTTGATTATTATGGGATTGCTTCTGTTGACGGTTGGAGCGGTCGTAATTTGGCGAAGATTAAGAACTGTATCAGCGTAGTCAGGCACGGTCTGTGAGCTTGTTGGTAAATGTTGTTGGCCGGATGAGAGAGCGGCCCAGGAGAAGTTCTATAGACTAATGGCGGAAAATAGCAAGAAGAACGAATATGGACTTGAATCGAAGAAAAAGGCGGCGGTCTAAACATTTCCCAATTTCCAGTCACAGGGGAAAACCCGCCAAACCAGAAAAGCAGACCATCACTAATATGGTAACAGCGTGGCTGTCTGCCCATCGTCCTGTTTTTTTGTTTCTTCTGGTCTTCAGTGTTCTGATGAGTCTGTTTTATGCGTTTATCGCATTTGCGCCGTATTACAAACATGTTTTGCCTTCGTATCATCACCTGATTGCCAGGCTATCAGGTGGTGTATTGGCCTTTATAGGCCAGGATATTACGGTCGCAGGCACATCCATCTTTTCACCGGGTTTTGCTGTTCGTATTGTACGGGGATGTGATGCCGTAGATGCAATAGTTTTGTTTGTCTTTGCTGTTCTGGCGTTTCCTGCACCTTTTTTGAGAAAAGTGCCGGGGATTATTGCAGGGATGCTGCTTTTAGGTATTCTCAATCTTGTTCGGGTCGTTAGTCTGTTCTTGATTGGTGTTTATTTTCCCAGGGCATTTGCTGCAATGCATATTAGTGTGTGGCAGGCTATGTTCATTTTTCTTACCGTCATACTTTGGATTCTCTGGCTGCTATGGGCAACACAAAGTCAAATGTCGCCACAACGCGCATCAGGCTGATTCAGGCTAAGCAAGTTTTAAGGTTTTTCTGCCTGTTTGTAGTTGTATATGGCCTGCTGATGGTTCTCTGGCCGGAATTAAGGGCTACTTACACAAAATTCTACATCGCGGGTGCGAATTTCTTGTTTGGGTCATTTGGTTCTAAGGGTATTGCGCGTTTCTACCCATCTACTAACGGCGAATATGTGATAAATATAAATCTTTACAATAAAAATCGTCGAAATGAGAGGGGGAATTTGGTTGGGGTACAAGTATCTGATAACAGCCATCGTATCGGTTATTTATTTATGGCTTTTCTATCTTCTTTAATTCTGGCTACTCCTGTTTCCTGGAGACGTAGGGGATGGGCGTTGTTTTGGGGGTTGATTTTGATACACGGTTTTGTCTATCTGCAACTGGCAATTCGGATTCTTCAAACTTTCGTCAATGTGCCACGGCTTTCTTTGTTTGTATTAAGTCCATTTTGGAAGCAAGTTTTATCCGTTGTTCACCAGGAGCTTGCGGTTTATGTGACTCTTGGCTTCATTGTCTCTGTCCTTATTTGGATTTTAGTCTCGTTTCGTCGAGAAGACTGGTCAAAGATTGTGATGCAAAAAGAAGGAGGAAGATGAGAGTAAAAAACAAGATAAATTTTCAGATGATTGCTATTGCCTGATTGATGGTTTTTATGATCTCGGCAATATCAGATGTATCTGTTATGCAGAAGTCATACCCCTTGTTTAAAACTGCCTCAACTTCGTTTTGTTTTAGTCCCTCGGCGAGTGCAACTACTTTTGTGGCCCCAAGCTCAGGATTCTTTCTGACGTTTTTACAGATGTGGTCTGCATCAATGTCAGAGGCCGTAAGGTTTATAAAGATTACATGCGGCTCGAGTTTCTGAGCGATAAGACCGGCGTCGAAACCGCTGTTTGCTGTCTCTGTGTTGAACGAAGGATTTTTCTGCAAAGCCTCAGCGAGTGAATTGGCCATCTGCCAGTCGCTATCGATTATCAGAATTCTGACTTTGTCATGCTCGAGCTGGTCGGTCGGCATATTGTGTGTCTTCATAAAACGGAGCAGCTCCGCTGCCGGAATTCTTCTGTCTCTGCCGCCGGGGATGCGATAGCCCTTCAATTGGCCGGTATCGAACCATTTGGTTACCGTTCGCGGAGCAACCTTACAGATCTGAGCGACCTGGCCTGTTGTCAATATGTCTTTTCTCTTATTGTTCATAATTACTTTTTAAGACTTAACGCTATACGTTTCTTCGACTTAAAAACCGCCCAGTTTAACAAGCCCTTTTTTTTGCCCTGTAAAGCGATACATAAATCCCCCCAGATTAAACTTGGTCCCATAATATTTCTTTCTGATTCCTCCAACTGCGAGCCAACAAAATTTTTCAAAAAAAAGCTATTGACAAATAGGATTAGCTCTTATATAGTAATCGCTACTATTTAGCTTTGAGTATATACGTGATTGCCAGATAAAGGTTTTGATTAATCGGAAATGTTGAAATAGAATTTTGGACGGCTTAAAAGAAAATCTCGAAGCGTTTTGTAACTGTTGTCGCCGACAGCGGTTAAAGATAACGCCTCAGCGTATTGAGGTATATAAAGCTCTGGTTGGCTCCAGCGAACACCCTTCAGCAGAAGCGGTTTACAAAAGGGTTAAACAATCTTTGCCGAGCATTTCGCTGGACACCGTCAACCGGACATTGAATACGTTAAGTGATATTGGCGCTGCGTTTGTGGTGCCCGGCAGCGGCGATGCGAAAAGATTTGATGGTAACCTGGCCAATCACCAGCATTTTAAATGTATAAAGTGTAAAAAAATTTTTGACTTTCATCACAATGAGTTTGACAATATCCATCCGCCGGCCAAGTTGGCCCGCAAATTCAAGGTCCTTCGGACGACCGTTTATATCGAGGGATTATGCC
>CAYTQR010000048.1:5440-12936 GCA_964440045.1 uncultured Planctomycetaceae bacterium
GCCTTGAAGAAGAGAATAAGGGAAAATAGTTAAAATATCTTATTAAATGGAGGTAAAACTATGGACTTAAAAGGGTCTCAAACAGAGAAAAATTTACTTACTGCCTTTGCAGGTGAATCGCAGGCTCGAAATAGATATAACTACTTTGCATCCGCGGCCAAAAAAGAAGGTTTCGAGCAGATATCAGCAATTTTCACTGAAACTGCCGAGCAGGAAAAGGAGCACGCCAAAAGAGAATTTAAGTTTCTCCAGGGCGGCGAAGTCGAAATACAGGCCGCTTTTCCGGCAGGCGTAATCGGCACAACGCTTGAGAATTTAAGGCACGCTGCAGAAGGTGAAAATTATGAAACAACACAGATGTATCCTGAATTCGCTGCCGTTGCCGACAAAGAAGGCTTTGGCGAGATTGCAGAGGTTTTCAGAAATATCGCAGTAGCGGAAAAACGGCATCGCGACAGGTATCTTGCTCTCGCAGCCAATATAGAAAAAGGCAGAGTCTTCAAGAGAGAAAAACCTGTCCGCTGGGTCTGCAGAAACTGCGGTTATGTCCACGAAGGGACCGAAGCTCTCGAAAGCTGTCCTGCATGCGCTCATCCAATGGCGTATGCGGAAATAGAAGCTGCGAATTTCTAAAAAAACAGATTTAAGGTGCAATATGCACGAAAGACAAGGTATTGTAACAATGAAGGGCGTCCCGCTCACTCTCGTCGGCAACGTTGTGAACCGCGGCGATAAGGCGCCGGATTTCGAGGTTGTCGCAAAGGACCTTTCAATAGTAAAATTTTCATCATTTGCGGGCAAGGTATGTATCATATCCTGTGTGCCTTCGCTTGATACGAGCATTTGCGATATAATGACCCGCAAATTCAACGTCGAAGCAGTTAAGCTCGGCGACGATGTTGTAGTCCTGGCTATTAGTATGGACCTGCCATTCGGACAGAACAGATGGTGTGTTGCTGCGGATGTTAAGAATATTTTTGTTTACAGCGACCACAGAACAGCCTCGTTCGGCCAGGCGTATGGAGTCCTCATAAAGGATTTAAGATTGCTCGCAAGGGCCGTGTTCGTAGTTGATAAAGAGGGTGTTGTCCGTTATGAAAATATCGTGCCGGAGATAACTCACGAGCCGGACTACGACCAGGTCCTCAAAGAAGTTGAAAAACTTTTATAATTTACTCTCGTACGGAGGTTGATTATGCGACAAGTCAAGCCGAATGTATTCAGCGTCGGCGCGATTGATTGGGACAGACGTCTGTTTGATGAGTTGATACCGCTGCCTGACGGTACAAGCTATAATGCTTATATTGTCAGGGGCGCCAAAAAAACCGCACTGATTGATACAGTTGACCCTGATAAAACAGATGTGCTTTTGGCAAATCTCGTCAAAGCCGGTATCAGGGAAATTGATTATATTATCGCAAATCATGCCGAGCAGGACCATTCCGGCTCAATACCTGATGTACTCAAAGCATATCCCGGTGCAAAAGTCGTCACAAACGAAAAATGCAAGCAGATGCTCATTGACCTGCTCGAAATAGACGCTCAGATGTTTGTCACCGTTGAAGACGGCCAGGAAGTTTCGCTTGGCAATAAAACGCTTAAATTTATTTTCACACCCTGGACCCACTGGCCCGAAACAATGTCAACTTATCTAATGGAAGATAAAATCCTTTTTTCCTGCGACTTCTTTGGCTCTCATCTTGCAACCAGCGATTTGTTCGTAAAGGATAAAGCTCGGGTCTATGAATCGGCAAAACGGTATTATGCTGAAATAATGATGCCGTTCAGGGGCCCGATTCAAAAAAATCTGGAAAAGTTGAAAAATTTCGATATTAAAATCATAGCGCCGAGCCACGGCCCGTTATATGACGAGCCGAAATTTATTATCGATGCGTACAAAAAATGGACAAGCGATGACGTCGAAAACAAGGTAATCATAACCTATGTTTCAATGCATGGCAGTACGAAAAAAATGGTCAAATATCTTGTTGATGCGCTTATGGAGAGAGGCGTTGGCATCCGGCAGTTCAATCTGGTCGCAGCCGATATCGGCAAATTAGCCATTGAACTGGTCGATGCCGCCGGCGTGGTTTTGGCAGCGCCGACAGTGCTTACGGGCGTTCACCCGGCCGCAGCTTACGCTGCATTTCTTGTAAACGCGCTTAGGCCTAAAACGAAATACCTTGCGATAATTGGCTCGTTCGGATGGGGTGGCAGAATGGTCGAGCAATTACAGGCTATGTTGACGAACTCAAAGGCCGAGATACTGCCGCCGGTACTTGCAAAGGGTCTGCCCAAAAACGAAGATTTCCAAAAGCTCGACGAATTGGCCGACCAGATTGCCCAAAGGCATAAAAAATAGAAAAAAATTCGGTTTTCACAGGACATAAGACAGAATAAAATAATGCCGGAAGAACTAAAATAGAAGGGAATATGATATGGCAAAGAAACTTGAGATATACAAATGTATGATTTGCGGGAATATCGTTGAAGTTACTCACGGCGGCGCGGGCGAATTAGTCTGTTGCGGTGAGCCGATGAAGCTGTTTGTCGAAAATACTACTGACGCCGCAAAGGAAAAACACGTACCCGTAATTGAGAAAATCGATGGCGGATACAAAATTACAGTCGGCTCGACACTGCATCCGATGGAGGAAAAGCATTATATCGAATGGATTGAGCTAATTGCCGATGGGAAGGCTTACAGAGAATTCCTCTCGCCCGGCCAAGAGCCACAGGCGATTTTCAAGATAGATGCCGCCCAGGTCAGTGCCCGTGAATATTGTAATGTACACGGCCTGTGGAAAGCGTAAAATAGTCTTAAATTAAATATTTATGGAGCAGGATTATGACAGTTAATTTCACGGCTTTTGAGATTTTTGAAATCGCCGAACAAATCGAGCGAAACGGCGCAAAGTTCTACCGACTGGCAGCGGAAAAGGCAAAAGACAAGTCAATGAGCCAGTTCTTTTCGCAGCTTGCGGAAATGGAGGACAATCACGAAACAATTTTTGTTGATATGAGAAAGAGCCTTCAGGACGAAAGCGTTGACACAAGGGTTTTTGACCCGAACAACGAGATGGTTTATTACTTAAAGGCGATAGCCAAAAGTGCCGGCTGGGAAGGAAAATCAGCGCCGCGAATCGAACTTACGGGCTCTGAGGAACCGCAGCAAATCTTAAAAACGGCCATTGACGCTGAAAAGGCTTCGATAGACTACTATCTCGGCCTTAAGGAATTTGTCGCTTCGCAAACCGGCAAAAAAAAGGTCGATGAAATAATAAAAGAAGAGATGAGCCACGTTGTTATACTCCAGAAACAGCTTGAGCAGTTGAATAGCTGATTTAAACCCGGTATGGATGGCTAAAGGCGCAAAGGATGGTCATGGAAGCAGGCAAAATTGATATAGATGCGCTGTTTCAGCTCAACTATGGAATGTACATAGTCAGCTCTATAAAGGCAGATGCGGTCAACGGGTGTATCGCAAACGCTGTTTTTCAGATTACCCCTGAACCGCCGATGATTGCCGTAAGCATCAGCAAGGAAAATCTCACTCACGAATTTATAAGCGATAGCGGATTTTTTGCCGCCTCGGTTCTCGCCGAAGAGGCGCCCATAAAGTTCATAGGAACCTTTGGCTTCCGTTCGGGAAAAGATTTTAACAAATTCGAAAAAGTAGAATTCAAAAAAGGCGTTACAGGCTGTCCGATAGCGCTCGAAAATACCACCGGCTGCGTTGAAGCGGAAGTTATCAATAAAGTGGACGCTGTAAGTCACACGCTGTTCATAGCAAAGGTCGTCGCCTGTGAGCAGTTCGATAACGGCAAAATCGCTATGACTTACAACTATTATCGTGATGTAAAGGGCGGCCGAACACCCAGAACGGCAGCTACTTATCATAAAACAAAAGAAACATAATCCAGGCAAAACAAGACCAGTATTAAGAAAGGAGCATCGAATATGAAAAAGTACAAATGTCTTATGTGCGGCTACATCTACGACCCCGAAAAAGGCGACCCTGATAATGGCGTCGAGCCGGGGACCGCTTTTGATGACCTGCCTGACACCTGGGTCTGTCCCGAATGTGGAGCGTCCAAAGGCGAATTCGAGCAGGTAGCTTAATCGAAAATATTTAAGATGGGAAAGATTCGTCCATCAGTGAAAAATGAGCAGATGCTTTGTGTCGAATCGCCGGCGCCGCCTTGCGGAATTGTCGTTTTCGGAGCCTCCGGCGATTTAACCAGGAGAAAGCTTATCCCCGCTCTGGCCAATCTCTTTAGGAGGGGCCTGTTTACAGAGACGTTTTTCTGTCTCGGCTGCGGCAGGAAAAAGTTTACCGATGATGATTTCAGGAAAATAACTGCCGAGTCAATCAAGGGTATCTCGCCGACCCTTTCAGATAGCCAAAAAAGCAATTTTTTGAGCTGTTTCCGCTATATAAGCGGCGATTACAGCGATGAGAATTTCTATAAAAACCTCAAAAAAACTCTTACCGAACTCGATAAAAAAGAGGGTAAAAGCCTTGGCAGGGTCTTTTACCTTTCGCTGCCGCCGACGTTGTATTCTGTGGTAGCCGAAAATCTCGGCGAAGCAGGACTTAATAAAAGCGATGAAGACAATTTCGCCAGGCTGGTCGTAGAAAAGCCTTTCGGCAGGGATTTAAACAGTGCCGTTGAACTTAACGATTGCATCAGCAAATGGTTCACCGAGGAGCAGATATACAGGATAGACCACTATCTCGGCAAAGAAACCGTTCAGAATATCCTGATGTTTCGCTTTGCCAATTCGATTTTTGAGCCGATATGGAACCGAAATTATATCGACCACGTGCAGATAACCATAGCCGAGTCAATCGGCATTGAAACGCGAGGCAGTTATTACGACAAAAGCGGCGCTCTTCGCGATATGTTCGTCAATCATATGCTGAGTATGGTTTCCCTTGTTGCTATGGAGCCGCCGGCCTCATTTGCCGCTGAGCACATCCGTAACGAGAAAGTACAGCTCCTGCAGAGCATTCGGCCCTTCAGCCTTGAGCCTTGGAGCGAGGATATTGTAAGGGCCCAGTATACCGCCGGTAAAATTAACGGCGAACAGACACCTGCCTATCGACAGGAAGCCGATGTCGAAAAAAACTCAAATACAGAAACATATATTGCCGCCAGGCTCTGGGTCGATAACTGGAGATGGCAGGGCGTGCCTTTCTATTTGCGGACGGGAAAACGGCTCGCCAAACGTGTTACGGAAGTTGCTGTAACATTCAAAAAAGTGCCTCATGTAATGTTCAAATCAGCGGGAATTGAGCAGCTGCCCGCCAATATTCTCGTAATGAAGATTCAGCCGCAGGAAGGCATAAGTCTTTTCTTTGAGGCCAAAAGGCCGGGGGCGAAATTGTGCATCGGCACCCTTGAAATGGATTTTAATTACGCCGAAATCTTCGGCACAGAATCACCGGATGCTTACGAAAGGCTTCTGCTTGATTGTATGGTGGGGGACCAGACATTGTTTACGAGGATTGATGATGTAAAGCTTACCTGGCAGTTGATTGATAATGTGCTGACCGCCTGGCAGCAGAAAGATGACGAGCCTTACTTTTACCCGGCAGGGGCCCAAACTTTCCCGCAGGCCGATGCGCTAATCCAAAAAGACGGTCGCAGCTGGCGAAAAATTTCGCAGATGTAGCTTAATCCACCGATTTGTACGAGTGATTTCTGTCTGATAATTGACCCCTTGATTCAATATTTTTTTCAATTTTTCTGGAAATTGGTATTTTTTCGCAAAATTAGCGAGCAAAAACATACATAATTCGGCTGCCAAAACCAAGTTTGCAGAGGTTCTTGACCCTCTTTAATTTGTCCTATAAAAGCAAGTCTTGCATCTTGTTTTTAGCAGGTCTTAGGTTTTTAGCCTGGAAAAACGGATTTTAGACGACAAAAAAATTTCAAATTTTTTTGTCGATAAAAAATTATTTTATTTAACAAGAGTAGTTATACCCGAAGCGGGGGATTGTAACCTTTTACCCTCCTTAATCTGCCTTTTCAGTATTAATATCGGCTTTTTTAAATTTTTTCCTTGATTTTTAACTGGCCTGATGATAAGATACACTCAGATTTGTAACCGTCTAAATAGAGCCCTCACGGGCAGAAAGGAGGTGCCGCGAAAGAAGAACACTCCGGATCAGACGTACCTTCCGAGTCTGGTTGTTGTTTGTACATCTTTAGCTTGTTTGGTTTCTTTCAGGCAGAACAATAAGCGGAAGGGAAAAAAGAAACCAAAACCGTACTGAGTGGGAGACTCAGTGAGGAATGTAAGAAAAAAGAGTTTATTGTGAGGTAAGAATATGAAGAAAATAATTTTTATTTTAGCGATTTGTTTTGTTGCTGCCCCGGCTTTTGCTGAGGTGGATGTTTATCTGGACTACAATGATGTCGCCAAGACTGTTAGTGTGAAGTACACTGGTGCCACCCCGACTGTTAAGAGCGGAATGCCTCGTGCATTTGCGCTGGATCTTACAATTGACAGCCCTGGTACATTTACTGACATCCGCGGCTACAAAAATGATTGGGAACATGACACCAATGGGCCAGATGAGATAGGCGAAAGCAACTCTCTGTATCCCGGCTACGGTATCTATCCTGCGAGGATAGCTATTGATTCGACGGGCGATGTAAACCGTTGGGGCACCCCGCTTGCCGATGACATCAATGACCCGGGTGCAGGCGATGGCCTTGATTCACAGCATATCGTGCTTGAATTTGGCTCATTGTACTATGGCGATGTAAATGCTCCGCTATCAGCCGGCACGCTTTGCGTTCTTGATATTGGCAACTGTGGCGACGCACCATCAACCGGATACGACGTCACTATGACTGATGAAGACGACTTCCGCGGCGGTTTGGTCTTTGAAGACGGCTCACCGGGCGTTGTCGAGGCCAATGTGGCTGTCTGTGTTTCGGAGGGGCCACCGCCAACTTGTAGAGACATGTTCACTACAGAAGAACAGGCGCTTTATGACAAATATGTGACAGCTGGTAAAGACCCCACTTGCTGGTGCAACCAGTATCAGTGTCGTGGTGACGCAGACAATGCCGAACAAGATGTGTTCATTGTAGGTACTATGAGAATTTACCAAAATGACCTGAACATACTTATCCCTAGCTGGAAAAAGAAACCCGAAACTGGGGCTGACCCGAGGGCAGACTTTGACCATGCCGAACAAGATGTGTTCATTGTAGGTACTATGTCTATTTACCAAAATGACCTGAACATACTTATCCCTAACTGGAAGGCTACAACTGAAAGTCTGGACGAGTGCCCCAGTTATATTGCGCCGTAACAGGTGTTAGGCAAAAGTAAAGATCAAGTTAAATTTTTGACAATTGAATATTGAAGAAATTTTTAAGGAGGTTTTAAAATGAAGAAGTTTTTAATGTTAATGTTGGTATTGGTTCTGGGTATGGCAACAACGGCCAATGCCACTCTATTGCTGAGCGCAACCG
>CAYTQR010000049.1:0-12579 GCA_964440045.1 uncultured Planctomycetaceae bacterium
ATATTATTACTACTTACAGCGGCAAAACGGTTGAGGTTTTAAATACCGATGCTGAAGGCAGGCTGGTATTGGCTGATGGAATACATCAGGCAAAGGTTTTAAAGTGTAAAACGATAGTTGACATCGCCACCCTGACCGGTGCCTGTGTTGTCGCTCTCGGCAAGCATAAGGCAGGCCTTATGACTAATGATGAAAAACTGGCGCAGAAAATCGAAAAAGCATCAACCCAGAGCGGTGAGCCGCTTTGGCGCCTTCCCTGTGGGGCCGAATATGCGGAGGAAATAAAAGGGAAAATTGCGGACTTGAAAAATATTGGCGGTAAATGGGGTGGAGCCTCTACCGGTGCAGCCTTTTTGGAACAGTTTGCAAAGCCGGTTGCATGGGCACATCTTGATATTGCGCCGAAGATGGATGTCTCCGAGCCGATGAAGAAGTTTACCACGCCCGGCTCAATTGGTTTCGGCGTAAGGCTCCTGAGCAATTTTATTATGAATCTTTCGGCAAAACGTTAATGGGTATTTTCAATGACTAAAAACGTAAAAATAGACTCACAAAGAATAGAAAAGGCGGTAACTGAAATTCTCGAAGCTCTTGGCGAAGATACTGCCAGGGAGGGCTTGAAGCTGACCCCCAAACGCGTCGCGAATATGTATGCCGAGCTTCTTGCCGGCAGCAAAGAAAATCCTGCCGACCACATAAAAACTTTATTCAGGGAAAAGTGCGATGAAATCGTCCTCCTCCGCGACATTCCTTTTTACAGCATCTGCGAACATCATTTGATGCCTTTTATTGGAAAAGCTCACGTTGCATATCTGCCGGCCGAATGTGTGGTAGGAGTGAGCAAGCTTGCGCGTATTGTGGATTGTTTCGCGAAAAGACTCCAAGTGCAGGAACGGCTGACAGCTCAGATTGCCGATTTCCTTAACGAAAATCTCAAGCCGCAAGGTGTGGCAGTTGTACTCGAAGCAGCACATAGCTGTATGACAATACGAGGGATAAAAAAGCCAGGCTCAATTATGGTTACAAGCGCACTGCGCGGTATATTCAAAAAAGACCCAAGAAGCAGAGCCGAAGTCCTCAGCCTTATGCATAACGGAAGAGATTAATAGCTCTGATGCATAAACTTTCAAGACAAGTAAGATTTGCAATTGATCCATTCGCGAATTCGACAATAATCGGAGCGAATTCATATTGTGCAAAGCCAACCGCCGACGGCCTGGCTCTGTTCTTTGCGCTCTGGATAGAACTTAAAGGAAAAACAAATAGCGATACCGGCTTTATCGTAAATGTCAGCGATATAGATAAGATTGTCCGAGATAAAGCGGTAAAAATTTTTGATGATTTTATAAAACAGAAATTCAGGCAAAAAGGACAAACCAGTTTTGAACAAATCGGACAGTTATTAAGCAAAATATGGCAAATAATCGAAAATGATTTTGCCCCGGCAAAGATAGATGGCTTGGCTGTTGAACTTGCCCCTGCAAGAAAACTAACTATAAAAGAAAATGGAGGCGATATGCTTTATTTTAGCGAGAAATTTGAGTTCGCGGCAAGTCATACGCTGTGGAACGATAAATTCAGCGACGAGGAAAATGAAAAAACCTTCGGCAAATGCGCCAACCGCACAGGCCACGGCCATAATTATATCGTCGAAGTAACAATAAAGAAGGGGTTAGCCCCCACCCCTGCGGTGGGGGTTGGGAGTTTTGAAAATATCGTTAACAAGGAATTTATCCGACTCGTTGACCATAAAAATCTCAACACCGATGTTGAATATTTCAAAAAAGTAAATCCAACCGTTGAAAATATCGCTGAAGTTGCCTTTAATACATTAGCTGAAAAATTTAAGCCTTTAGAGCTTGATTGTATAACCGTCTGGGAAAATGACAGGACATTCTGCAGCTATAGGAAAGATTAACGTTTATCGTAACCGTTTAATGTTCTTTCTCTCGCTTTTTTCCTTGTATTTACTCAAATCCGCTGCCAGCAGAAAACTCCTGAGAGGCTCATTTTTAAAACAAGGAAAATTCAGCGGTGCATAATCTTCATCGCCCGACTGAATGACAAATTTATCTCTCGCTAACGCTGCCAAAACCCGGTTAAAAGGTGTATTTTTCCTTTTGAAAGTTAATCTTCTTCCGTCTTTAGTTCTAAAACTGGTTCCAACATAAGATCTGCCATTATAATTGGCAACGGATACACATATTAGACCCGTATTATTTTTAATTTTCCGGTTAAGCGAATTTAGTCTTCCATTTGCTATTCGCAAATTACATCGACGGTTATCTAATGGATTTCTATTCCTGTGGTCGACTATTTCTCCTTTAACAGCATGCATAATATACCTCGACAACGGAATCGTTTTATTTCCCCCTGCTTTTAAAACCATACGTGGGCAATTGCCTGCAAGACAAAAGTTTCTTATAAATCTATATTTTCGTTTCGGCTTTATATCAGGGTCTTTAAAAATTCTGCGGTAGATAAAATCATCAATGATTATTGTCCGTCCGCCAAGTTCAAACGTGCGATAGTTTTGCCCCGGCATTTTATTTTTGTTCATCGTTAGTTCCTTTAAAATAGGCAGATGGGTTGACAAGTCAATGAGTAGATGAGTAATCCATTCACACTTTCACCCATTTACTCATTTACTATTAACAAACGGCCTTAAGCCATATAGGGGACAGGCCAAACAGGAGCAGTTTATAATCTCGTTTTTCTGCCAACAGACGCATTCGAGGCAAAAGGCATGGATTGCCGCAGCCTTGTTGTTAGTTTCTACTGCTTTTTTGTAAATTCCGCGGTATTTTTTTGGAATTTCTTTCAGCCTGCGCTCTATTTTTTGTTCTCTTAATAGTTCTATTTCCGGTTTTGTATCCGGCCGGTCTGATTGTTTGGGTATCTTTTGCATAAAATATCTCCTGTGAAAAAATAAAAGGTAATTGGGTTGAATTTAGTTCTTAATTCTTAGTTTTGAGTTGAGGATTCGCCATTCGGCGATGTTGTTTGTCATACTCGTGAAAACGGGTATCCATAAAAATAAATACTGGATTGGCACTTCGGCGGGAATGACATTATTGGATGGGTTGATGAGTAAATGGGGTTATGGGTAGCAGAAAACCTGCGCCATAATTTACTTGCTTGTTTTATTCACTTTTTGCTTAACAACACCTGTATTTTACTATATTTCCCTAAAAAAGCAAGGGTTTTTTCAACTTTTTTGTAAAATTTTTACAATATTTTATAACTGCTTAACAAGAAAGGGGTTAAAAACGCAAAATTTTTCAAAAAATTGTCATTGCGAGGTGATTGAAAATCGCCGCGGCCATCCCTAAACCCTATACCCTGATTTTCCTTTATTTCCGCCTTTTTAAGGGTACAATTTGTCTGGATATTACACCGAGGAGTCGCAACGGGAACTTGTTATACAGACAGTATAATTATTGTTGGGTTTTTAATTTCGAATTACTGTTGGGTTGTATTTAAAACTTTAAATTAGGAGAAATATTTATGGATATCGATGACCTTAAAACGGGCGACGTTCTTCTTTTTTCCCCAGAGAAGAAAAGTTTTATCTCATGGGCGATCACGTTTTTAACCGATGCGCCAGTAAGTCATGCAGCCATGTTTTACAATAAAGAGAACAAATCGATTATTGAAGAAACACCGCCTCAGGTTAAAGTAAATTATGCTTTAGAACGTTTTAAAGGCAGAGAAATTTACGTACGTCGCTTAAGCGATAAAGAAGACTTGCCTCTGTCTCCCGTAATTGAAGCGGCAACAAGTTATTTAAATGATGCAGAACCATACGACAGCAGTGGGCTGTATATGGTTGGTTTATTATTGATTTACAAAAAATTCACGCCCCAAACACCAGTTCAAAAGGTGATGGTGAAGATTTTTAAAAAGATTGCTGTATCTCTTATTAAATATATACACAAGCACAGTAATCCGGGGAAATTACCAATGGTATGTTCTCAATTCGTGGCACAATGTTACGATGATGCCGGCGATAAATACAAATTAAAAATTGAAAATGGTGTTTTGCAGAAAATGGCAGCTATGCAAGAGAACAGTGGTAATTTATTGGACCAGGTAATGGGAATTGTGAAAAGCGGCAAAAGAACAGATTTGAAGATATTGCCTGTGCCAACTTTCAAGATCCGTGACGAGTCGTTTTCCTCGGATGAAGAACTGTGCATGGAATTGAAAGAAGCTTTCGATTTAACGGCAGATAAAATTACCCCAGACATCACAAATGAACTGATTGAAGCTGTTTCTCAATTTGTCCAGGCTCATTATTTGTTTAGTTCAGGCGAAACACAGCTGCCAAATATCTTCCAGGACGATATAATTAAGGTTTTTCAAAATCTTAAGGATAACGAAAATATGTTTGTATTTCCAGGAGACCTATTGAAGCATTGTAAAAATCTTGAGGACGTTGGGACGATTAAGTAAGATACGAAAGATAATGGAAGAAGTTTGTTCAGTACATTATAAAATATTAGCAGAATCGATTAATGCCCGACCAAATAATTAAATATCGAATTAAAACCATTATGAAAAAATCTGCGAAATCCGTGTAACTTGTACCATAGGTATCTGTGGTTAAAAAATATTAATTTCCCCGCCTTCGGCGGCTCCACAACTTTTCACTTTTAGTTTTTCACTTTTAACTTTTAACTCTCTCGCCCTCGGTGTTATATTCTAGGATGATAAATTTAAAAATCGCATTCGGGGCAGTTATACCTTGCACCTGCCATAGTTTGCTCGTGGTATTTAACGATGGCCCAGGGCACAAGGAGAAGAATAATACAGGCAGTAATAAACACATAGGCCGCCTATCGATTAGCTCTACGTGTTTTTATAAATATAACCATTGCTGTAATATAAAATACAACGCATAAAATGCATCCAACAAATATCAGAACTGATTCAATGTTAATAGTTTCCTTCTGTTGAATATAGGATTGAATGCTGCGAAAAGCTCTTAAGGTATACAGCAAGCAGAACAATCCAAATATGATTCTCCCAAAAAGTTTTGTTAATAAAGCTTCTGCGAAAAAGAATGCAGTAATAGAAAAAAAGGGCAGAATAGAAAATATGATAATATGTGGCCAAAAAAAGTGGGGCCAGTCGTTAATTAAATGAAATAGGATGAAACCGGCGTTAATAAATCCGCCCAGTTTTATAAAATGTGTGGATTTTAAAGAATATTTCATTTATTAACTTCTATATCAACTTTTTCCATGTCTTCTAAACTTTAACTCTCTCGCCCTCGAAACAGTTCCGCCTATGCCTTACAAAACTACAGCGGATAAACGCTGTACGCTGACTTGTGGTAATCCGAGCATTTAGTATCCAGCCGGAAGGGGCTTTTGTCAATCCTTTAAACCGCGGTTAAAAACATAAAAACCACCTCCGCCTTCGGCGGCTCCGCATTCGACGTTGAACGTTCGATGTTCGATGTTGGAAGTTGGAATTAAAATCTTTAATCTTCATTCTCAAATCTTAAATTAAATCCGTATAACCCATGAAACCCGTCCTTGCCAAAGCGGGAATCTGTGGTTAAATATGAGTCTCTATGCCTAAGAAAAAACGTTCGATAAACAGACCCCGCAGCACACAACGGCAGGGCAGGCATCTACCCCGTGGCCTGGAAATACTCTACGAAGACGACGATATCATCGTAGTCGATAAGCCTGCCGGGCTATTGACAGTGGCAACGCCGAGCGACAAAACAAGAAACGCTCATTACATCCTGACCGATTATGTGCGCAAAGGCTCTGTAAAATCGCGCAACAGAGTTTTCACCGTTCACCGGCTCGACCAGTGGACAAGCGGCGTACTTATCTTCGCAAAGAGCGAAGAAGTTAAAATGCGGCTGCAGGAGCAGTGGCCCCAGACAGAAAAGAAATATCTTGCGATAGTTCACGGCCGATTAAACCGGAAAGAAGGAATTATTTCCTCATATCTGGCCGAGAACAAAGCTTATGTTGTCTATTCTACGAAAGATGCCTCTAAGGGCAAACTTGCTCATACCGCTTATAAGGTGATTAAGGAAACCGGCCGACCCGCTGATAGCGGATTCAGTTTATTGGAGGTCGGTCTTCCGACCGGCAGGAAGAACCAGATACGAGTCCATCTGGCCGATAAGGGACACCCCATCCTCGGCGACAGGAAATATGGCAAAGCCGATGATGGATGCAAGAGACTGGCTCTTCACGCCAAATCTATTTCCTTTAATCACCCGGCCACCGGCAAACGAATGGTATTTGAAAGCAAAGTGCCGTCTTATTTCAATAACCTGATGAAAAATTAATTCAGGGTTTAGCTCACCTGTTCACCTGTCCGGTTAATTTGCGGCCAACTAAGGTCCTATAATTACTCATTTTAGGGCGGTGGGGAGGGGTTTTTGGAGACGGGGCGACGAAACAGGACTAAACCTCTCTGTTATTGAACAATCTTGTTAATTTTCGAGTACTATGATAGTATCTTTTCTCTTTTCCGGCGGAAGATGATTTCATCAAAAATTGCCCAAATTATTTCTGGTTATTGGCAGTTAACTTCCGAGGTCTGATTAAAGCTATCTTCTTTTTTTGCCGATAGTTATGATAGATTTGAGGATGATTTTGCGTGCCTTTCGGCGGAGCCGACGGAGACGGAGTCTAAATAGATTTAAGATTTAAAATGTAAGGTTTGGGAAATATTGAATAAGACATCACTTGTTACGGGCGGGGCGGGGTTTATCGGTTCGCATTTGTGCGAGCGTCTATTAGCCAATGGCCGGAAAGTCGTTGTTATTGACGATTTGAGTACGGGCAGCTTAGCCAATATTCGACACCTGCTTTCGGATGGCAGATTCAAATTTATCGAAGGTTCTGTCCGTGATGCGGACTTGATGAGGAAGGTGGTTAAGCAGGCCGATTGCATTTATCACTTAGCTGCTGCGGTAGGCGTTAATCTTATAGTTGAAAAACCCGTTCACACTATAGAGACCAATATTCACGGCACCGAGGTTGTGCTTTCGACAGCCAATAAGTTCGGCAAGAAAGTTTTAATAACGTCAACTTCTGAGGTGTACGGCAAGAACGAACAGGTGCCTTTCAAAGAGGATGACGATACGGTTCTGGGGAGTACGAAATTTTCCCGATGGTCCTATGCGTGCAGTAAGGCGATAGATGAATTTCTTGCTCTTGCCTATCATAAGCAATTCGGCCTGAGTGTAGTTATTGTAAGACTTTTTAATACTATCGGCCCCAGGCAGACGGGCAGATACGGAATGGTTGTGCCGAGGTTTATAGACTGGGCATTAAAAAATGAGCCGGTTTTGATTTACGGTACGGGAAAACAGAGCAGGAGCTTTACTTATGTCGGAGATGTGATAAGGGCGATATCAGCGCTTATGGAAAACGAAAACGCTAATGGCGAAGTTTTCAATGTAGGCTCGGCAGAGGAGATAAGTATCGAAAAACTTGCAGACAAGGTTATCGAAAAGACACACAGCAAGAGCCGAAAGAAATACATTCCTTATACCGAGGCCTATGGCCAGGGATTTGATGATATGCAAAGACGGCTGCCTTGCCTTGAGAAAGTAAAAAGCGCAGTCGGCTATGAGCCGAAGGTCGGGCTCGATGAGGCGATTGAAAAAATTATAGCTGATAAACAGGGCAAAGATGAGTAAACTGTCGGCCTTTATTAGAACGTCGCCGTGCCGGCGACGGCTAAACAACCCCCACCACAGGGGTGGGGGCTAAACAATTTTGTCGAAAGGTTGAATTAGTATGGGGTTGTCTTTGATTACAGGAGGTGCGGGTTTTATCGGCAGTAATATGGCAAGGTTCCTGCTGGAAAAAGGCGAAAAGGTTCGCATTCTTGATAATTTTGAGACAGGAAAACGAGAAAACCTGACTGAAATTAACGACCAAATTGAGCTGATTGATGGTGATATTCGCAATATGGGTGCGGTTCGGCGTGCAGTTAGCGGCGCAGATGTTATTTATCACTTAGCTGCGCTTGGTTCTGTGCCAAGGTCGGTTAAAGAACCTGCAATGAGTCACGATGTTAACGTAAATGGTATAGTAAATATGCTGCTTGCAGGTCGCGATGCAAAAGCAAAACGTTTTGTCTTTTCGTCAAGTTCATCGGTTTATGGCCAGAGTGAAGTTTTGCCGCAAAATGAGGGTTTGCCGCTGGCGCCGATTTCTCCGTATGGAGCGACAAAAGCGGTGGGGGAGATTTACTGCAGGACTTTTTATGAAACGTATGGTTTGCAGACGATTTCCCTCCGATATTACAATGTGTTCGGTCCCCGACAGGATCCGATGAGCCAGTATGCGGCAGCGATACCATTGTTTGTTTCGGCGCTGTTGAAAGATGAACCGCCGACGATATTTGACGATGGCGAACAATCTCGCGGGTTTACATATATTGAAAATGTGATGGAGGCGAACTGGCTTGCAGCAAATGCGAAAGAGATGCACGGCCAGGCAATAAATATTTCCACAAAAAATGCAGTAACGGTAAATACCGTTGTAAATACCATCAAAAAACTTATGGGCAAAGAAGGAATCAGGCCGGTGTATGCACCACCCAGGCCGGGCGATATAAAACATTCGCTGGCAGATGTGACAAGAGCAAAAGAATTAATCGGTTACGAGCCTTTTGTCAGTTTTGAGGAAGGTATAGCAAAGGCAATTGACTGGTATAGGGAGAATCTGAAGTAAGGAAGTAAAGAAGTAAGGAAGTAAGGAAATCAGGTTATCAGCTATCAGTATGAACGATTCCAACGAGGGCGGGCAAGTCGAGGAATTTAGGGAAATAGATGTGGTTTTGAACCACGAAGCTCACGAAGCGACACGAAGTAATTGCTTTAAGGCGGTCCCGATTTGTCGGGACTGTAAAAATTCAAACAAAACTCTCTCTGAAGCGAGCTTCAACCGGGTTTAGTGTTTGACTTTTTTTATCCCTACGGGATTACGCCTTAAAGTAGTAAAATCTTAATTAATATGGAATTTGGAAGATAAGTCGAGGTTTTTAAGATAATGGCAAAAATTCACCATAGAGACACAGAGGATATAAGGTTATTTAAAATTTAACTCAAACTTAATGGGAAAAATTAGATATGGATTTAGAGGTTTTGGAATGATAACAACAGTAGATAAACAGGTTACAGCTAAACCTTTTCTTAAATGGGCAGGAGGGAAAACACAACTTTTAAGCGAAATTGAAAACCGCTTGCCAAAAAAGATTTTGACAGGGCAGATTACAAGATATGTTGAGCCTTTTATTGGCGGCGGTGCTGTATTTTTCCATATAGTAAAAAATTACCCTAATATAAAAAAGTTTTACCTGTATGATATTAATGACGATCTTGTTAATTGCTATAAGATGGTACAATCTGATGTTGACGGCCTTATTAAATCCCTAAAGACACTTGAGAAAAAGTTTTTATCCCTGAATGAAAATGCCAGAAAAGAGTTTTATTTGGGAACTCGTACAGAATTTAATCGGGATAAAGGCAAAGATAACACCCCTAAAACCATTGCAAAACTAATTTTTCTCAATAAAACCTGTTTTAATGGATTATACAGAGTTAACAGCAAAAATGAATTTAACGTGCCTTTCGGCAGATACAAAAATCCTACGATATGCGATGAGAAGAACCTGCGGGCTGTTTCGAAAATTTTGCAGAAGGCAGAAATAATCTGCGGTGATTTTGAGGCCTGTAAAAAACACATAACCAAAAAAACATTTGTATACTTAGATCCACCGTATAGGCCTCTGAATGGTACTGCAAGTTTTACATCATATTCAAAAGACCGTTTTTCAGAAGATGACCAGATAAGACTGGCGAAATTCTGCAAAGAAATCAAACGTATCGGAGCGAAATTACTTTTAAGCAATTCCGATCCCAAAAATGAAGATCCCGGGGATTATTTCTTTGAGGATAATTTTAGAGGTTTTACTATCAGTAAAGTGAAAGCAAGTAGGCTAATTAATTGCAAAGCAATAGGTCGTGGCGAAATAAATGAACTTTTAATAACAAATTAGATTTGCTTATAAGATGGGATTTCTATGAATTATACAAAAATGTTTAAAGAGAGAATCGATTGTGATAATTCAAAAGAAGTTTTTGATTATCTGATTGTATCATTAAAAGATACGATAACAAATTGGGACTTTTTTGTTAATTGGGCTAAAGTATTCAAAGGCATAAAAAATATTGAAGTTGATTTAAATATTCTTAATTATCTTATTGGCAAAGATAATATTGAACAAGAATTCAAATCTTTAATTGACGCGCACCCATCTATCATTCCTGTAATTCCCATACTAATAGCCTGCAGAGAAACCAAGTTTGAAATTCTAACCGATTTTTCAAATAATGAAATTTTTCAGTATGAAAATTATGATTTTTCGAAGAACTCAAACATTAGCAAAGAGAAGGTTGTTGAATTTGCAAAGAAAACTGGTTTTTTGAGTTTATTGAAGGATAAAAAATTAAAAAATGTTGTTGATTACGTCATAGGCGTTGAAGTGGGATTAGATTCGAATGGACGGAAAAATCGTGGTGGTTCGACAATGGAAAAGATCGTAGAATTTTATGTTAAAGACCTTTGTGAAAAGAATAAACTTGACTATTTGAAAGAAGCGACGTCAAAGAAAATAAAAGATAAATGGGGGATAAATTTAAAAGTAGATAAATCTTCACGCAGGATTGACTTTGTTGTGAAAAAAGATAATTCACTGGTGCTATTAGAAACCAATTTTTACAGTGGAGGTGGTTCTAAGTTAAAATCTACTGCAGGAGAGTATAAAAGTATGTATGATTTTTGGAAGAGTGATGGTCGCTGTTTTATTTGGATTACGGATGGAGCAGGCTGGAGAAAAACTAAATTGCCCTTGCAAGAAGCCTTTGAACATACAGATTATATTCTAAATCTTGATATGGTATCTAAAAATCTTTTAGAAGACATTGTTTTGGGTAACTAATGATAACATCAAAAAAGACAGAATACTCACCAGAATATACAACTGTCTGGTCATTTCCACAACGGGGGGACTGGGCAACACATAATCCACGATATCGTGGTAATTTTGCTCCGCAGATCGCAAGGAATATTATCGAGATGTATTCACAAAGAGGGGATACGGTTCTTGATCCTATGGTTGGGGGCGGAACTACACTTGTAGAGTGTAAAATTCTTTGTAGAAACGGTATCGGACTTGACATAAACCCACAAGCGATAGAGATAACAAAAGAGGCCCTGAAATTTAATCATCAGCCTCCAAGTAAACAAGTCGTAAAAACGGGTAATGCAAGAGATTTATCATTTATTGAGGATAATAGTATAGACCTTGTAGTTACACATCCGCCTTATATGAATATTATCAAATATTCAGACGGTCAAGTTGACGGGGACTTGTCGAATATCAGCAGTATGCCAAAATTCTGTGATGAAATAGAACAAATAGCAAAGGAACTTTACAGAGTTTTGATGCATAATAAATTTTGCGCTATACTGATTGGAGATACGCGCAGGAGCAGGCATTTTGTGCCTTTAGCATATAATGTTATGCAACGGTTTTTGAATGTTGGTTTTATCTTAAAAGAAGATATTGTTAAGGTTCAACATAATTGCTCATCTACAGGACGATGGGTACAAAAGGCACAGAAAGACAAATTTTACCTTATTATGCATGAACATTTATTTGTCTTTCGCAAGGCTAAAAAAGATGAAGATTTAGGAAAAATGAGATATTCAATTAAGTAAACTACTACGGATTGCACCCGTAGTATTGCGGCGGAACAATAAAACAATCGGAATATTGGTATTGAAAAATTTGGGATTTGGAATAGAATCAGCGGTTATCGGTTATCAGTAAAAGGAAGTAAAGAAATTAACCCCGCCAAAGTGTTGGCGGGGCTAACCATGTCGCCGTGCCGGCGACGGCTAAACAATTTTGTATGGAAGTATTGAATGGCAAAAACAAAGATAAGTAAAAAAACGCCGTTTGTAGGTATTGTCGGGATGGGTTATGTCGGTCTGCCTTTGGCAAGGGAGTTCTGCGCAGGCGGGGCAAAAGTATTAGGCTTCGATGTAAAAGAAGAACAGGTGCGAAAAATAAACAGCGGTCGCAGCCCGCTTAAGCATGTGCCGAACAAAGATATAAAACAAATGGTAAAGTCCGGCAGGTTCCGCACGACAACAAAGATGAACGAATTAGGTAAAGTAGATGCGATATTGATTTGTGTGCCGACGCCGCTTACGGAAAATCGCGAGCCGGATATGACATACATCGTTGCTACCTGTGAGACGATTTCAAAGTATTTGCGCAAAGGACAATTGGTTGTGCTTGAAAGCACGACTTACCCCGGCACAACACGTGAGTTGATGAAACCGATACTTGAAAGAAGCGGGCTTAAGGCTGGGATAGATTTTTATCTTGCCTTTTCGCCGGAGCGCGAAGATCCTGGCAATAAACATTTCCGCACATCAACAATTCCGAAAGTTGTCGGCGGCTATAATAAGAAAAGCCTCGAAAAAGCTCTCTATATTTATAAATATGCTATTGAAG
>CAYTQR010000050.1:0-12440 GCA_964440045.1 uncultured Planctomycetaceae bacterium
ACTACGAGAGTCGCAAGCGCCTCGCCCTCGATATCCTCCGCTATAATAAGAAGAGGGTTTTTACTCTTCGCTACCGCCTCAAGTAAAGGCACTAACTTCTGAACGCTGCTTATCTTGTCCTCGAAAACAAGAATGTAAGGTTTTTCAAGCTCACAAACCATATTGTCAACATCCGTCACAAAATTAGGAGACAGATACCCTCTGTCAAACTGCATACCCTCGACATAATCAAGTGTTGTCTCCAGACTCTTGCCCTCTTCGATGGTAATAACGCCGTCCTTGCCGAGCTTCATAAAAGCTTCAGCCATAATCCTGCCGATTTCAGCGTCATTATTTGCCGAGATTGAGGCGATATTTATGATGTCATCCTTTTTTGTAATGTCGACCGGCTTGGCGAGTTTGACAAGAGTTTTTGTCGCTGCCTCAACAGCCTGCTGAATACCCCTGTTAATTGCCATCGCATCGGCGCCAGCCGCTATATTGCGATAAGCCTCTTTGAAAATAGCCTCGGCAAGAACTGTAGCCGTCGTTGTGCCGTCGCCTGCTACCTTGCTCGTCTTGCTTGCCGCCTCACGAACAAGTTTGGCGCCCATATTCTCAGCCTTGTCAGCCAACTCGATTTCCTCAGCCACTGTCACGCCGTCCTTGGTAACCGTCGGGCCGCCCCAACTCTTATCGATGATGGCATTTCTGCCGCGAGGGCCGAGGGTTGACCGTACCGCTCTGGCAAGCTTTTCTACGCCAGTTAACAAAGCCGCTCTTGCTTCAGCATCAAACTCCAACTGTTTTGCTGCCATAATAATTTCACTCCTTCGATAAAGGTCAAAAAATAAAAACAATATCCAACTGCTAATACTCTTATTAGCAAAGAAAATACCAGTTTTACCGCCAAGACGAAACCAAAACTTTAAACTTGCTGTAAGTCTTTTTTGGTAAACATTTTACGAAAAATTAAAAAAGAAATGTCTCTTGTTAAAATAGGTTCCGACCCGCCTTTTTTCTGCCAGTTTTGGCACCTGCCCTGCCGCTGAGCGTCAACTTGACAGCTTTTTAGCCACTAAAACACCAAGGCACAAAATTATTTTATATCTATTTATTTTTCTTCGTGACTTCGTGCCTTTGTGGCTACGGGTCAAAAAGGGTTTCTACTAATTGAAGACTCAGTCTCTCTTTTATGCCATTTCACATGGCCGTCAGCAAACAAAATATTATGGCCTTCTTGATGTGGTCCGACTGTATCTAAAACTTTGTAATGCCACAAATGCCCCATCTTGTTAGGGTCATTTTCATCGCTTACATAATCATCCGGGTCAATATCCTTATAAGAATCATAATCATCGGTTGCCGTTATCGGCTCAGGCTCAGGTTTTACAGGCTGGTCATATAACAGCACAAATGTGACTGGCGATTTCACATTCTCGGGACGGAGCAGGTGAAATTTTTCCCTCTCAGGCTCTGTCGGCTCAGGCCGAATATCCGAAATTACCAAAGCAGCAAAATTCTCTGTCTCATCAAGAACTCTGCCGGCATACCAGTTATAACAATAACTAATATCACAATCAGCTCTTTTTAAAACAGGGCAATCATACAGGGCGGAGCTTTCATGAAAAGGCAAAAGCGAAACAGGCACACCCAGCATCTGCCCGGCCGGTTTGCTCTCGGCAGTTATAAAATCATCCCAGCTTGTACCAGCAGCATCCGGCACACAAACAGGGTAATAATCATAAGCCTGAGTATAGGCCTCGGTCGCAAGGCCGAGCTGTTTTAAATTATTAAGGCACCTAATCCGATATGCAAGCTGACGCGAACGAGCCAGAGAAGGCAGAAGAATTGACAGAAGCAACGCTATTACCGATATGACTACAAGAATCTCAACAAGCGTAAAACCTGACTGTTTTCTCATAAGTTATTCTATTTTACCAATCCCGATTAAAATAACAATTGAAACTTAATTTATTTACACGTCCTAATCGCTTAAAATTATTTCAGTTGAGCTTGAAATGGAATAGGACTATAATCTTATCAAATTTATAAATGAGTAATTATATAATAAGCTAAAGGGAAATCCTGCGAAATAAATTATGGATATCGAAGTTGAATTATCGCGAATAATAATCGATGAAGCCAGCGACCAGCAGGTTATCATCCTTAAAGAAAAAGACGGAGACAGAAGCCTGCCGATAGTAATCGGGATAGTGGAAATAATGGCTATCGACAGAAGACTGAAAGGTAAAAAGGCAATCAGGCCTTTGACACACGATTTGTTAGGTAACGTTATCGATGCACTCGGGGCAAAAATCGAAAAGGTAGTAATCAGCGACCTGCAACACCATACCTACCACGCAACAATACATTTGAGTATCGACGGCAAGAAAATCGAGGTCGATTCACGACCATCCGATGCGATTGCTGTGGGTATCGCTACAAATGTGCCATTGTTCGCAACAGAAGAGGTGTTTGATAACGCGTAGGTTAATCTTTTTTTTGTTCGTGGTGGAAGACAGTAGTCAAAATGAGGAGGAATACTGCGACTGTGAGCATTGAATCGGCAACGTTAAAGGCGGGAAAGTGCCAGTCTTTATAATAGAAGTCAAGGAAGTCGCGGACTTTGCCATCGTTGAAAACCCTGTCGTATAAATTTCCTAAAATGCCGGCTGCAAGAAAGGCTAATGAAAAAACGACAAGGCCATGGGGTTTGCGAGCGAATATAAACACGGCAAAAACAACGACCATCGCAATTAGAGAAATTATTATCAATGGAAGCGTTTTGCCGGCGGCGATTCCCCAGGCGGCGCCGCTGTTTTCAACGAGTATAAGCCTGAAAAAACCATTAATGATACTGCAGTTTGGCGGAAATTGTGAGTCGAGCCAATTAAAGACCGCAGATTTCGTCCATAAATCGGAAATGAGACCGACAAAGAAGACCGGCCAAAATAATAAATGAGCTTTAGAGGCAGGTATTTGTTTGTTTAATTTTGTCCAAAGCCGTTTTGACGGACAAGCCGGCCGGCAGCTGCATTTGTCGACAGTTTCAGTCAAGCTGTCCCCTTACATTGTGTATTTTCTATACAATTTTAACAGTTTGTCCTGTGCGGGGTTCAAATCGAGCGAGCGGCTCCATTGACTAAGAGCCTTTTGGCGGAAATCTGCAGCAGTAGAATCATCAAGACTTTTCAATGTCTTGTACTTCATCATATAGGCGACGCCGAGACCTTTATGTGCCCGCCAATCGTCGCCGCTTACGTCAACTGCGTCGGCATACTTCTGGACAGCCAAGTCTATTTCGCCGAGCTTTAGATAGGCAAAGCCAAGATGGCGACAGGCGTCGGCATTTAGAGGGTCAGAGGCCAGAATCGATTCGAGTAGTTCCCTGGCGGAGTCGAAACGTTCGAGACGCAGATATGAAATAGCAAGCTGGAGCATTACGTTGGGGTCGTTGCCTTTGAGTTCGAGAGTGCGTTTATATGAATCGATTGCCATCTCGTCGTCCTGACGAGCAGTATATATATCGCCCAGCAGTTTTTCAATTTCGCCATCTGCAGGGTCAAGATCCCTTGCTAACAGGCCATAGTCGAGTGCGTTTTCATAATCACCAAGACCATAATAGGCATCGGCTGCACCGAGATTAGCGGAGGGGCTTTGGGGGTCAAGTTCGCAGGCTTTGGCATAAGCTTGTGCGGCTGAGGCGAAATCGCTCATCAGGCGATATACCCGGCCGAGGGTCTGAAAATCTTCAAAGGACCAGGGATTAAGGTCGGTTGCTTTTTCATAGGCCTGGGCACTTTCGGTTAGTTTGCTCTGCTGGAGATAAATTTCGCCGAGCAGAGAATAAGCTATCGCAAAATCAGGATTTTTCTCAATGGCTTTTTCGAGTTTTGCAATCGCCTTGTCAGGAGAGTTGGAATCGGCAAGCGTTACAGCATCGACGTAAAGACCAATGGGATTGGTTTTCTTTGCAGATTTAACGCAACCCGAAACAAAGATAATCGCTGCCATAAATACAGTTAAATGCAAAACCAGCAATTTAGTTTTGTCCGGCATGGGTCAATCCTTTCACCAGTGGAACAGTTCGGTCCGGTCATAAATCCATTTTCAAAGAATTATACCAGACTAACAGCTTCTGTCAAAAGGTTTTAAGAAGATAAAGTTGCCAAAGTTCTTCTTGCAAAACGGCTGTTTTGAGGATATAAAGAGGCGTCTCGTCGCCGCGGAGGCGACGGCTAAACAATAAGGATAAAATTATGAGGTTCAGCAAGGCTTTAATACCGACCGTAAAAGAGGTACCGGCAGAGGCCGAGATACCCAGCCACCAGCTAATGATCCGGGCAGGCCTGATGCGCAAGCTTGCCAGCGGGACATATACCTATCTGCCGTTGGGCTGGCGGGTGCTGATGAAGGTTATGAATATTGTCAGGGACGAAATGGACAAAAGCGGCGCACAGGAGATTCTTATGCCTGCCGTTCAGCCGATGGACCTTTGGCAGCAAACAGGACGTGATGTCGATTACGGCGAAACGATGGCGCACTTTACCGACCGGCACGGTAGAGAAAATGTGCTGGCCCCTACCGCTGAGGAAGTCGTTACCTCTATCGCAGCAGGAGAAATCAATTCTTATAAACAACTGCCGATGAATATTTATCAAATCAGCTTTAAATTCAGAGATGAATTCAGGCCTCGGTTCGGTGTTTTGCGCAGCCGGGAATTTATAATGAAAGATTCTTATAGCTTTCACGCCGATGAGGCCAGTCTCGATGAGACTTATAAAGTAATGTACGAAACGTATAAAAAGATTTTCAGCAGATGCGGGTTAAAATACGCTATCGTCGAGGCTGAATCGGGCGAGATGGGCGGAGCAGGTTCTCATCAGTTTACGGTGCCTTGCGAATCCGGCGAGGATGTAATAGTTCAGACCGAAGACGGCAGCTACGCAGCAAATCTGGAAAAGGCGCCGGTTGACGCCCTGCCGAGTGCAAAAAGAGATAAAAAGTACGGTAAAATTGAAGAAATTCATACGCCAAATCAGAAAACCATCGATGAAATCTGCGCATTTCTAAAAGCAAATGCAAAAGAACTTATTAAAACTCTCGTTTACAAGTCAGGAAACGATATGGTGCTGGCGCTTGTTCGCGGAGATTTCGAAATAAACCCGGAAAAACTGCGCTGCGCGGCCGGTCAATCTGTTGAGCTGGCTGATGAAGATGTAATAAAAAAACTTACCGGTGCTGAAGTCGGTTTTGCAGGGCCTGTCGGACTTATTGAAAAGGTTGATAAACTAATCATCGACCATTCAGTACTTACGATTGAAACAGGCATCACCGGAGCTAATAAAACAGACTATCATATTAAGAATGTTGCGCCGGGGCGGGATTTTGCGATTGAAGGAGATAAAGTAATTGTCGCTGATATAAGAAATGCTGTCGAGAGCGATACATATAGGGGGCAGAAGCTGTCCTTTAAAAGAGGCATTGAGGTCGGGCAGGTATTTAAGTTGGGCACAAAGTACAGCAAAAAACTCGGGGCAAAATTTCTCGATAAGGACAGCACTGAAAAGCCCTGCATAATGGGCTGTTACGGTATCGGGGTAAATCGAATTGTAGCCTCGGCGATTGAAACATTATACGACAAAGATGGAATTGTCTGGCCGATAAGCATAGCACCGTATCAGGTCATTATCGTGCCGGCGGGCAATAAGGACGAAATCCTAAAAGCAAGTGAAAAACTTTACAGCGAACTGAGCGAAATCGGCGTAGAAGTGCTGCTGGACGATAGAGACGTGCGGCCAGGGGTAAAATTCAAAGATGCAGACCTTATCGGAGTACCGATTCGGATAACAATCGGAGCCAAATCGATAGCGGAAAACTGTGCCGAGGTGAAACTCAGGCCAGAGAGCGAAATAGCGAAAGTTCCTCTTGATGAGGTTAAAGAAAAAGTTTTGCAACTGATTGAAAAGCTTAAAGCCGAACTGAATGTGGAAGCTTAGAAAACCTGACCCTGTAAAACTGATTATCGGTATTCTCGGCTGTAATGAACAGGCTGTTGAGGCCGCGATAGATTTAATAAAGGCTGAATTCGGCGACTGCGACCTTGAAAGTGAAGTATGGCCCTTTACGCATACGGAATATTACGCCGATGAGATGGGGCAGGAAATAGTTAAAAAGTTTATAACGGTCGAAAAGCTGATTGAGCCGGGCGAGCTGGCGGAAATCAAGCTGGCGGAAATCAAGCTGGCGACAAACGAAATGGAAGCGAAACTTGCAGAAATGGTCGGCGGCGGTTTGAGCCGACCTGTTAATCTCGACCCCGGCTATATCGAGCCGTCAAAACTGGTGCTTGCGAGTACGAAAAATTTTTCGCACCGGATTTATATCGGCAAAAAGATATGGGCTGAGGTGACGCTTATTTACAGCAAGGGACAATGGAAAGGATTCGAATATACATTTGGCGACCATGCGGAAGAGAGGTATCACGGATTTTTCAGCAAGGTCAGGGATAAAGTTGTTCAGCAGTTAAGGGAGTAATTTAGTGCAAAACTTGCCTATCATTTATTTAATGATACTTTTGGCGGGCTTAGTGGTTTCGGCTGGGCTGACGGCTGTAGTTAAAAAACTTGCTCTAAAGGCCGGATTTGTCGCACATCCGCGCGAGGATAGATTTCATAAATCAATTATTCCGTTAGGAGGCGGGATTGCGATATTTGCGACTATTACCCTTTTCAGTTTGGCGGCAGTAATTTTTGTTGAAATACGTCCTGCGTTTTTGGGAGATAAAATTGCAACTCATTTGGCGGATTTCGCAGCCAGAAGTCAGGAATTGCTGATAATTATCGCCTGCTCGGCGGTATTGTTCGTGCTGGGACTGTGTGACGATTTGAGGAATCTGTCGCCGCGAACGAAGCTGCTGGTGCAGTTTGTCGCAGCATTGGCCGCGGCTTATTTTGCCGATGTAAGAGTAGAACTTTTTATCGAAAGCAAGATTATAACCTCAATTTTAAGTGCCGTCTGGATAGTGCTTATCATCAATGTATTTAACTTTCTGGACAATATGGACGGGGCAAGTGTAGGAATTGCTCTTATAGTTTCAATAATTCTGTTCTTCACAGCAGCACTTTCGGGGCAGATATTTGTAAGCGGTTTTGCCTTGATTTTTGCCGGGGCTTTGGCAGGATTTTTGATATTCAATTTTTTCCCAGCCTCGATTTTCATGGGCGATTCAGGTTCTTTCGTTGTCGGATTTTTCGTTGCACTTCTTACACTAAAGACTACATATTACGCCTCTGCCGAGGCCGGTAAATGGTATGTCGTGCTGATGCCGCTGGTTATAATGGCGCTGCCGTTGTATGATTTTATAAGCGTAACTGCTCTGCGAATCAGCCAGGGCAAAAGCCCGTTCATCGGAGATACGCAGCACTTCTCGCACAGGCTTAAGAAACGTGGTCTGACAGAAGTTCAGGCAGTGCTCACTCTTTACTTAGCGACACTAACAACGGGATTAGGGGCTATCATTCTGAAAATAATCAACTCAGCCTATGGGCTGCTTGTATTCGTGCAAATGGTTTTAGTACTGGCCATTATAGCTATTCTCGAATCGACCGGAAAAAAATGACCCTTCAGGACAACAATAAAAAAACGGGTAGAGGAATCTATCTTTTTGAATCAGCCCTGTTTGTAATGTTTGTGTGCATTATCGCTTTGCGGCTAAGCTTTATGGAAAATCCTCATATAGAGTCGTTTTCTCTGCAGGGCAGCTTTTACGATAATTTTCTTAGCCTAAGTATTTCGAGCCTGCTGATTATCTCGGCTGCTGTTTGGATTGTCGTGAGGTTATGGAACGGAAATTTTCAATACCGCCTTGGCGGATTTGAGCTCGGCATATTGATTTTCATCGTCGCCTGTGTAATCAGCACTATTGCAACGTCAAACCACAGGGCAGGGATAACCGACTCCATAACAATACTCTCGTCAATGCTGACAGCTTTTGTGCTTGGGCAAATCGCCAATACCACTGCAAGAAAAAAGATTCTGCTCTTTGTGATTATTGCTGTGGGAGTCGCAAACGTATATCAGTGCAGTGAACAATTCTTCAGCAGCAACAAATTTATGATAGCCGAGTATGAAGAAGAACCTACCATGCAACTTGAAAGGCTCGGTATAGAGCCGGGGTCATTTGAGCACATGCTCTACGAACACAGATTGTACTCAAAGGACGTCAGGGGCTTTTTTACTACAGGCAACAGCACTGCAAGTCTTCTTGTGCTTGCAATTTTCTGCACCTTTGCCGTTTTCGACTTTAAACCCGACTTTTCCAAGGCCAAAAATACTTTCCCTTCGACCCTGCTCAGGACAAGAAAGAAACTATGGCTTCCGATAGTTCTGGTACTAATCTTTCTGGTCGGTCTGTTCGAGACACATAGTAAAGGTGCGCTTGTTTCTTTCGGGATTGCAGGGGTTTTGCTCTTTTCAGCTGTAAAATTCGGTCCAGTTCTGAGACGCCGACGAGTTTTAATAATCTTTGCTATCATCGTTTTGATTATTGTTTGTGTAGCCTCTGTTGTCAATTACGGCATAACACATAATACGCTGCCCGGCGGGAATTCAATGTTAGTCAGGTGGCAGTACTGGTCGGCGACGGTGAAAATCGTCCGGGACAATCTCTGGACAGGTGTCGGAGGCGGAAATTTTGGTTCATATTATACACAATACAAAATACCACAAGCTATTGAAACCGTCAGAGACCCACACAACTTTATGCTGAGCATAGCCGGGCAATACGGAATAATCGGCCTGGCAGGATTCTGCATAGCAATATTTTTCTCCATTATCAAGAGCTGCGGGCCAAGTAAGACTCTGGCTGAGTATGGGGAAAACAATATAACCACAGTTGCAAAGGATTGCGGGGTTTTGGCGGTATTGGTGCTGCTTTTTATCAGGCCGATTTTCGTCAGGACAGAACTTGGCGGCGGCGTGGCGGTTATTTTTTACATACTTGCCATTATGTATGCGGCACCGGCATTTTGCTTTGGAGTAACATTCTGGCTGTGTTCCAGAAATAAAGAACTCTCCAAGAGTCGGCAAATCCACTCCGTGGCGCTTTTATGCGGCCTTTTTGCCATGCTGATTCATAACCTCATCGACTTCGCACTTTTTGAGCCTGGTATAATGACAGCCTTTTGGGTCTGTATAGCAGTTGTCTATGCGAATTACCGCACAGAAAACGCTACAGATGATAAAATAAAACCAAATAAGCTAAAAAAAATAATCGTTATGTCCCCTGCTATTATCATTATAACAGCTATCATCTGGTTCTGTATAATACCGGGAGCAAAAGTGGCAATTAAAACAGAAAAAGCAAATCGGTTATTTGCCCGAGGCGAAATCGAAGAAGCAACGGCACTGTTGACCATCGCTCATGCGGACGACAGTTTAAATCCTACACCTGCCGCCACCGCCGGAAAAATGCTTCTGCATAAATTCAAGATGAATCCTAATAATTCGCCCCAGATTCTGCTCAGGGCCGAAAAATTACTGCTGGCTGCTATCGAAAGAGACCGGACTGATTTCAATAATTATGAAAACCTTGCCGAAGTTTATAGAATACTGGCACAGATAAATTCTGAAAAACGAGTGTTCTGGTTTGAAAAGGCTCGTTTCTATCTTCAGCAGGCACTGATACGCTACCCTTCTTCGGCCCAACTGCATGTCGAACTTGCAAAAATCGCTAATCAACTGGGCCAAATCGAGCCAGCTATCAAACATTACAAAAAAGCTATAGAAATAGAAGACGCCTATACAGAGCAGTTTAAAATAATGTATCCAAAGAAGGAAGTTTTTAGTAGAATGGGTAAAGTAAAATACATTGATGCAAAAGAAAAACTCGAAGAACTTACACAAATGAAAGAAAAACAGTAAATCCCCCTAATACGGAACCGAAAAATGAGAAAAATATTACTTGTCTTTATTGTTCTTTTACCTGTCGGTCTTTGCACAGCTCAACAGCCGGATATGTCTAAATCCGTGGTGATGATTCAAACCGTCAAACAAGGCTACAACTACACCACGCCATGGAAACAGCAATCCACAAGAGGCGGCCTCGGTTCGGGATTTATTATCGAAGGTAACAGGATTCTTACAAACGCTCATAACATCTCAGATGCCAGGTATATCATCGTCAAAAAAGAAAATGTCGCGAAAAAATATCCTGCAACTGTCGAATCCGTCGGTCATGACTGCGATTTGGCCCTGCTGAAAGTTTACGATGAATCCTTCTTCGGGGATACCGTACCGCTGGATTTCGGCCGGTTGCCGAAAGTTAACAGCACCGTTTCTACATACGGCTTTCCTATGGGAGGTACTACACATATCAGCGTTACCGAAGGCGTAACATCAAGGATTCAAACCGATATATACGTCCACAGCGGAGCCGATTCGCATCTGGTAGTCCAGACAGACGCGGCGATAAATCCCGGAAACAGCGGCGGATGCGTAATACAGGACGGCAAAGTTATCGGGGTCGCTTTCCAGGGGCTGCTTCAAGCCGACAATATCGGCTATATGATACCTACTACCGTAATCAATCACTTCCTTGAGGACGTAAATGACGGTAAATATGACGGCTTCGGCAGTTTAGGCGTGATGCTTTTCGCAGGTCTGCATAACGAGAGCTACAGAGATTTTTTGAAACTTTCTGACGATATACAGGGCATAGTAGTAACATCTGTTGTACTAAACAGCTCTGCTGAAAAAACACTTCAGAAAGATGATTTGATAACACAGATTGACAATTTCAATATCGACAACGACGGTATGATTACGATTTACGGCAGTAAACACCATATGTCAGAAGTAATAGAGCAAAAACAAATAGGCCAGAGGGTCAGTTTGACCTATTGGCGCAAAGGCGAGAAAAAAACCGACGAGCTGACGATACAGCTTAATCGGCCGGTATTCGAATATGCAAGGCTTTATGACGATCCGCCAAAATACGTGTGTTTTGCCGGTTTGACATTTGTCGCCGCCTCAAGAAACTTTCTCGAAACATGGGGGTCAGATTGGGTCAATGGAATTCCGCATACCCTAAGATACCTTTTTGCTAATTCACAACAGCTCAACACAGACCGCCTCCGAAAAGAATATGTGGTTCTGTCTGAAATTCTGCCCGATGAAATTAACGCCTATGCCGATGGTTTTCTAAATAAACCACTTGAAAGCATAAATGATACCCCTATCCGCAGTCTCGATGACGCCAGAAAAGCCTTTGAAAACCAAGAGGCTGATTTTTATGTCCTCAAATTTATGAATTCCGACAGGCCGTTGTCGATAGAAACCAAAAAGGCCCATCAACAAAATGAGCTCATCCTAAAGAAATACAACGTCCCGACGTGGGCGTTTACGGAGGAACAGATATGAGAAACTTAAGGGCACCTCTAAAACTTCCTTTCTTCGTTTTATTCCTTGGGCTGATTATTTTGCCGAATGCCTCTGCCAAAAGCAGAGTAGATATGACCGAAACTATGAAAGATTCGATTGTTTACCTTAAGATATCCTGTTACGGCTATGAACAGTCTCAGCCGTGGAAGAATAAGAACCTTACCGAAGGATGGGGCGTTGGTTGCGCTGTGACAGAAAACGAGGTTATTACCACTGCGCAAACAGTCGCAAATGCCACCGAAATAAAAGCAAAAAGGTTTGGGCAGAATGAATTTATACCGGCAAAAATCAAAATAGTCGATTATGAATCCAATCTGGCGCTTATTGAACTTGACTCCAATTCAATCAAAAAGGCGTTAAAACCCCTGGCGTTCAGCGCGAAATATAAAAAAGGCGCCGAAGTTAATTTCTATTGGCTGTCATCAACAGAACAGATATACAGCGGCCGAGGCTATCTCGACCGGGCATCAGTCAGCTCCTCGTCGACAGCTCATTGTAGAACACTTGATTTCGTAGCTGCAAACATTTCCGATAACACAAGCAGCGGACAATTATACTGCATCGGAAATAAACCGGCAGGAATAGCCTGCTGGTCAAACAATCAGGAAGCGGGAATTATCCCGGCAGAAGTTATAAACAGATTTCTGCTCGATACTAAAGACGGCCTTTATAATGGAATCGGAACACTCGGATTCAACACAACAAGACTGGTTGACCCTGTTTTAAGAAAATATCTGCAACTGCCTGATAAAATTCAACATGGCATTTATATTTCCGATGTAGCCGCAATAGGTACAGGCAGCGATGTCTTGAAAACCGGCGATGTGCTTTTGGCCATAGATGGGTTTAAACTAAACCCATATGGCAAACTCGCCCATCCACAATACGATATCATTCCTTTTGACTACCTGATAACGAGCAAAACCGCAGGAGAGAAAATTTCTTTCAGTATCTGGCGAGATGGAAAAAGTGAGGAAGTCGAAACGCTTGCGAAAAATTTTGACGTTTCCGAAATG
>CAYTQR010000051.1:0-11764 GCA_964440045.1 uncultured Planctomycetaceae bacterium
ACAATCCATATTCCGGCGGCGCTTGTGAGGCCCTGGATATTGCCGCGAGACTGAATTATCGCACCGGCACCGAGAAAACCAACACCGGTTATAACCTGAGCAGCTATTCTGCCCGGTTCGCCGCCTGCGAAATTTAATGAGATAATTGTAAATACACAGGCGCCAAGACTTATCAGGACATTGGTGCGCAAACCGGCAGGTTTATTATGCACCTCTCTTTCGAATCCTATTAATCCGCCCAGAACAGTGGCAGCCACAAGCGAAATAATGTTAAGCCAATTTCCTTCCATGTTTAAGTCCTAATATTCCATTTGTGGAGCATTATACTAAAAAATCTGCTGAAAACAAGCAATTATCCAAAACAACCGTTTTTGAAAGTCCTTTATTGATAATAAGTTGCGACATTTTCAGAAAGTTTCCCATTGACAAAATCCACAAAAACACTTATAATATGAGGAATTAGGCGAAGTTAGGCTGTTTAGAAGCTGAACAGTATCTACAGGGGTATTGTAGGTATTCTCGAAAGGTAAGCTTCATTTGAAGAAAGTTATTGGCAGGAGTAAAAGCGACAGTGAAAAAATCGTTCGCTATCTTATCTGTTTTATCCTTGTTTTTCCTCATTACTAATTATAGTTCTGCATGTCCTTCATGGGTGACGGTTCTTGGTAGAGATGGTACTGATGGCGGACACCTGACAGTTAAGGCTGATACATGTATAGTCAAGGGGTACACGGTTTATACCAAAGCCCAGAGTTGTGGAATAGGGTATATAGCTGACTTAGAACCTGGTGATGTATTTATTGAATGGGACGAAGACCCTGATCATGAAAGTCTCCATCATTTTAGTTTTACCGGCGGATGTGTTGAAGATACCCCCTCATATATTCAGGTTGCAGGCTCAGGGATTACATACTGGACTGTTTATAGTGTGACAAGCAGCGGCACACTGACAAAAACAAACGATAGTAGTAATGAGCACGATGCTATTCATCTCAGTCTTTCTCCTGTTACTTTCACAAAAGTTGATGATGTCAACGATGGTGTTTGTGTCAATCCGGGTGATTTAATAACGTACACAATTCATTATAACTATCCTGATGTGCCAGATCCGAATATCGACGATGTCAATATAATTGATTATCTGCCTCCTGAGGTGAATTTTAATTATGCTTCAGACAGCGGAGACTATGATTCCAATTTACATACTGTTAAATGGACGATTGGCACATTATCACCTGGCGAGTTTGGTTCTTTAGTGCTGATAGTCGATGTAAACTACCCTGAGCCGGGCGGTATAATCACAAACTATTGCGAATTAAAAAACAGCGACACCTATATCGGTTGGGCTAACGAGAACACACCCGTATGCTGTTGGCGAGGAACTGTGATTTATGTGGACGCAAATGCCCCTGATTGTAATAGCTTGTACAAGGGCTCATCTTGGCAATGTCCTTACAAATACCTGCAGGATGCGATGGAAGATGCGAATAGCTCCTACTGTTGTGAGGAGATATGGGTAGCTGCGGCCAGATACAAGCCAGACAGCAATTCAGCTAATCCTGACGGCACCGGTGAGCGGAGTGCAACCTTCAGACTGATTAACAATATTGCTATTTACGGCGGATTTCCGCCCGGCGGCGGAATGTGGGAAGACCGTGATCCTAATATGTACGAAACTATTCTCAGTGGTGATATTGGTTTTATCGGCAATGACGATGACAACAGCTATCACGTGGTAACCGGCAGCGGCACCAATAAAACCGCTTTGCTGGAGGGCTTTACTATAACTGCCGGCAGTGCTAATGGTTCTTATCCACACGACTCCGGCGGTGGGATGTATAACTACTACTATAGTGACCCGACTGTAATCAACTGCATATTTAGTGGAAATTCAGCTGATTCCGGCGGCGGGATGTACAACGGTTATTACAGTGACCCGATAGTAATCAACTGCATATTTAGCGGAAATTCAGCTGATTCCGGCGGCGGGATGTACAACTACGACCATAGCGACCCGCTTGTAAGCAACTGTCTATTCATTGGAAACTCGGCTGGCAACAATGGCGGGGGGATATGTAACTATTCCTACTCCAGCCCAAGGATTACCAATTGTACCTTAAACGGGAACACTGCATCTTTTGGTGGCGGAGTGTACAACTATTCGTTTAGCAATCCGACTGTAACCAACTGTATCCTGTGGGCTAATGGCTCACAGATTTACAATGGTTTTAACAGCTATCCTACTGTTATCTACAGTGATATTCAGGCCGGCTGGTCGTCAGCAGGATGGGACCCTAATACAGACCCCAATCTCGAATTCAATATGAATTTTGAAGATAATAGTGTTGACCCTTTAGAGACCTATGCTATCAAAGCCCCGGGAACTCTTACAGGAACGGTCGAGGATTATAATACAGATGTTTCTTGGGACCCCAACGTTTTCTGGGTGGAAGACAGTATACGTGGTACTTACGCTGATTTTGGTTACATGAATGATTACTTACCCCATGGCGGTGCACCAAACGATTGTAATATATCTATAAACGGGAATATCATCTTTGAGCTCGGCAGCCCGTCAGAAAAACACACGTGGGCATTCTGGTTCAATGATACTGACTACAATGAGTCTAATATCCCGCAAAGTACTCTCGGATATAGTAGTTTTATCAGGTACAAACAGCAGGATACGAATCCATTTTATGGCAATTGGTGGTGGGAAATACGCATCAACGCTGGTAAACTTGAGTTTTGCCAGGGACAAGGGCATTTGACCATGACGACAGAATCTTCCCTGGAAGAGATGGGAGTGGATCCAAATGAGTGGCATCATGCCGTTGTTGTTATTGATAGAGAGGCACAGACGGGAAGTAAAATCTTTATAGATGGCCTTGAGGTGCCGGTGGTTATCAGCGCTTATAACGGTACCGTAGATTCAATTATAGATTTTGAGGAAGGCTCTCCTATACGATTTGGAAGCGGCCAATACGAATTTGATGGTATGCTCGATGAAGTACGGCTTTATAGTCGGCCCCTGGCCCCTTCTGAGGTCGGTATTCTTTACCAGTGCCCGTATACTGTACCACCAGGAACTGGTAATATTAACTCTCTCCCGCGTTTTGTTGAAGATGGTGGCTATCGGCTGCGGTCGATTTCGCCTTGCATCGATGTCGGCAACAATAATTCCGTCCTACCAGATTACGCCGACCTCAATGGTGATGGTAATACAACGGAGCCGACACCGTTGGATCTTGATTTTTCTCCACGATTTATGGATGGAGATGACAACGGCAGCAATACCGTGGATATGGGTGCCTTTGAATACCTTATACCTTATGTGATTACTGCTACTGCTGGGCCAAACGGCGATATCGACCCATCAGGCAATGTTTCTGTTGGTTATTATGGTGGCGAAGTAATGTTTACGGCTGCGAGTAATTACTGCTATGTAGTCGATACGTGGTATTTGGACGATAACAGTATACAAACAGGTGGAACTATGTATACGCTCTCTGATATTACTGCCGACCATACTGTTTATGTAACATTCAGCGCTTTGCCACAATACACTATCACAGCCTCAGCAGGTCCCAACGGCAGTGTCGAGCCAAATGGTCCAACTATAGTGTGTTACGATGACTATATAGAGTTTGCAGCTACACCGAATCCCGGCTATATGGTTGATACATGGTATCTGGACGGCAGCAGTGTCCAGATTGGTGGACTTGCGTACACGCTCTCTAATCCTGCTGCCAACCATTCTGTGCTTGTAACATTTACCAATGCTGTTTATGTCGATGTGAACTCGCCAAATGATCCGGGAACAGGTGCACAAAATGACCCATTCAGATGGCTGCAGGATGGTATCGATAGAGCTGAGGATGGTGTTGAGGTCTGGGTTACAGCGGGAAGATACCGGCCCACAACTGGTACTGACCGGACGGTTTCCTTTGTTATGAAAGAAGGCGTGGCTGTGTATGGTGGTTTCGACGGAACTGAGACACAGCGCAACCAGCGCAACTGGGTTGCAAATCAGACTATCCTTTCGGGAGACATCGGTACATTAGGTAGTAACTTGGACAATTCCTACCACGTGGCTACGGGAGCAAATAACTCTGTGCTGGACGGTTTTACTGTAACCGGCGGCAATGCTGCTAATGGTTCTCCGCCGTATGACGTTGGTGGTGGAATGTACAGCAAGGACTGTAATTCGGCAATTGCCAACTGCATCTTCAGTGAAAACGCAGCTAACCATAACGTGGGAGGCGGGGTATATAATGAGAATTGTAATTTGACAATTACTAACTGCACCTTCAGGGGTAATTCAGCTTCCTTGGGTGGCGGGGTATTGAACTACAAAGGCAACCCAATTGTGGTTAACTGCACTTTTAGTGGAAACTCGGCACAAGATTCTGGCGGTGGAATATACAACTATGAAACCAATTCAACGGTGACCAACTGTATCCTATGGGATAATATCGCTATTGATGATTCGCAGATTTACAATGATTCGAGTAGTTTCACTATCACCTATAACAACGTCCAAGGCGGCTGGACAGGAACGGGCAATATCGATGCCGACCCGTGTTTTGTAAACTCTGCTGCAAACGATTATCATTTAACTTTATGTTCGCCCTGTATCAATGGCGGCGACCCGGGTGGAGATTACGCTGGCCAGGTAGATATTGATGGTGATGCGAGAGTTATATACGGCCGGGTTGATATGGGGATTGATGAGGTATATCCAATAGGCGGAGATTTCGAACCTGACGAAGATATAGATATAGCTGACCTTGCTACTTTTGCCGACAATTGGGTCAATAGCTGCAGCGAGCCAGACTGGTGTGAAAATAGCGATATCAATAAGAGCGGTCTGGTTGATTTTGCTGATTTTGCCTGCTTTGCTGAACACTGGCTGGCAGGTACTACTCTCTAAATCCATAAGAATTTTACCCTAAACTCATCCCCCAAAGACAGAGCCTGCAATAAGTTAAAATACTTGACCGGTTAGTTGATTTGTGTTTTAATATCTGGCCGGATAAGATGTTAATGACTTTTGTAAGGGAAGGGCACTATGAAAGTTAGCCACAGAGCTCAGTCTGTACCGCCTTCAGCAACGATGGCAGTTACGACAAAGGCGAAGGAGCTGCAATCGCAAGGTGTTGATGTTGTCAGTTTCGGGGCAGGGGAGCCGGACTTTGATACGCCGGATTATATCAAGGATGCAGCAATCACAGCCCTGAAGGGAGGAAAAACCAAATATACCGCTACGCCGGGTATGCCGGAACTAAGAAAGGCAATTTCCCAAAAGCTGCTGAAAGATAACGGCCTCAAATATACTCCCGAACAGATTATCGTCAATATCGGCGCTAAACATTCGGTTTATGAAAGTATGCAGGCTGTTCTTGACGAAGGTGATGAGGTTATTCTGCCTACGCCATACTGGGTTACATATCCGGAAACAATAAAGCTCGCAGGCGGAGTTGCTAAAGTCGTGGAAACAGACCCAGCCAACAGCTACAAGATAACACCGGAGCATCTAAAAAAGGCAATAACGCCAAAGACAGCAATGCTGCTGATTAACAGCCCGAATAACCCGGGCGGGTTTACTTATACTCCTGATGAATTGGATGCCATAGCGATGGTTCTTGAAGGTACAGACATTATGGTGCTAAGCGATGAGATTTACGAAAGGCTTGTCTACGGCGATACGAAGTTTATGAGCTTTGCCTCGCTTAGCGCAGATGCATACAACCGCACAATCACTATCAACGGTTTCAGCAAAGCTTATGCGATGACCGGCTGGCGGCTTGGATATACGGCAGGGCCATTGGAAGTTATAAAAGCTATGGGGCGTTTGCAATCGCATATGACACAGAACCCGGTAAGTTTTGTACAGATGGCCGGCATTGTTGCGTTTGGTGAGCCGAATAACGAAGTCGAGAAGATGAGACTTGAATTTGAAAAACGCGGCAAATATATGGCCGAACGGCTCGATGCCATCGATGGGGTCAAATGCTCGGAACCTACAGGTGCGTTTTACTGCTTCCCGGACGTATCGGCTCATTACGGCAGAGTCATCAATGGAACAAAGATTGAGAACAGTATGGATTTTGCCTCAGCGCTGCTCGACAATGCTAATGTAGCATTGGTGCCCGGCGGACCTTTTGGATGTGACAAAAATGTTCGACTGAGTTTTGCAACATCTATGGAAATGATAACGAAGGGGATTGACAGAATCGAGAAATGGCTGAAGAGCTGACAATAAATAAGAAACCGGCGATGGGTGGTTGGGTGATGCTCATTTTCTGGTGGGCGATGATTCTATTTGCTCTGCACGCTTCGACCCATATGGTTGGAGCAGGCGATACGTGGGTAGCTATGGCTTGCGGGAGACATTTTATTAACCATGGCGTCGATACCGTTGAGCCTTTTAGCGCCAATTCACACAAACCCGGCCCGACTGCCGAAGAAGTAAAAACCTGGCCCAAATGGGCGCAGTGGATTACTGAAAAAGTCGGACTCGAAACGGTTAAATTCTGGCATCCGACCGGATGGGTCAACCAGAACTGGCTGACCCATGTTTTGTTTTACTGGCTCACACACGATTCACCTTTTGCGGACGCTGAAACATTTGATAAGCCCATCGAAGGACAAAACATTAGTTATAACAGCCTAGTTTACTGGAAGTATGCGCTGTATATCGTTACTATAATAGCGGTTTACTATACAGGTAGAGTTCTGGGAGTAAACCCCGCACTTTCCGCAACTTTTTCCTGTTTTGCCTTGTTTATCGGCAGGACGTTCTTCGATATCCGGCCGGCCGGTTTTTCAAATATGCTCACGGCTGTATTGCTGTTTGTATTTGTTCTGGCTGTATATAAAAATTACCTTTACATCTGGCTTATTGTGCCGCTAACAGCTTTATGGTGCAATCTGCACGGCGGATATGTTTATGTATTTATTGTTCTTATTCCCTTTATCGGATTGCATCTGCTGACGCTGTTGCCGAAAAAAATTGCAATGTGTTTATATTACATTTCCGGCTGGCTTTTGATGTGCGCTCTTGCGGTTAAATTCCGCTCACACGAATACTTTAGGAATATAGAATTTTCCTCTGAAGGATTATTGTTCTTTGTTATGATTCTGGCTGCGATAAGTATTTTTCTTACAAGTTTGAAAAACATAAAGGCAGGTCTGCTCCGTCTGTATCATATTGTTGGCACATTTATTGTTTTTATTGCAACTTCAAGTATGTTTTATCCAGAAGGTATAAGCAGATCGATGAGGCAGCCGATATTTAAGGCTTATGTAACCGATGCCAGATTGGCCTTTTTTGTTGTTTTTATAGGTTTTTTAATCATAGCAGTGCTCCTTGAGGTATTTAGAAACAGACTTAAAACAATAGGTTTTAAGGGTTGGTGGCACACTGTAGCTGCGGCGATTGCCGCATTTGTGGCTATGATTATTGCAAACCCGTTCAGATTGACAAATCTGACGCACGTGTTCGTTTCTACTGTAGGTGAAAATGCCAAGATCTGGAAGGAAGTCCGCGAATGGCATCCTGCCTTTGAATGGGGAAACCCTGTAGGCGATGAGATACCGTTTTTGATTATGTATATAATTGCCTGGGTTTTGCTTGCTTTATGGGTTGTCTGTCTTGTGCTAAAACCCCGAACCAGCAGAAAACAGGGTAAAACTAAAACCGCAGATGCTGAAAGTCCGGCTCAATACAATTGGCCGATGCTCGATTTGCCGTTGATGGTGATTGCTTCTCTGACAATTTATATGGCTATCGGTTCGAGAAGGTTTATACCAATTGCCGCTATCGCAGCCTGCCCGCTTATGGCAATGTTTGTCGACACCTCAGTCAAAATGATTGCCGCTTTGATTAATCGCAAAAAAACCGGTCTGGCAATTGTGCCTTCTATGCCGAAAATATTGCAGTATTTCTTTACTGCAACTGCCTTTATTATAGTGGCATTTTTGACAATTTGGTGGAGTTACTGGTATAAGGTTATTTATCTTAATCCCTGGCCGGGCAGTAATTATCTGACCAGCGAATTTATGCGCATGTCAGCCTCTCACGCCAAACCATTTAAAGCCTGTCAGTTCCTGAGAGACAATAAAATCAAGGGCAAGGTTTTTAATTACTGGACCGAAGGCGGCTTCATTGCCTACGGTCAGATTCCCGACCCCAATACCGGCAAAACGCCTCTGCAGCTTTTTATGGACGGCAGGGCCCAGGCAGCATACAACACGGATGCCTATCGCCACTGGATGTATATAATGAGTGGTGGAGACGTTGTCAGAAGGGTCAAGCAGGCCGGCAGGGCATATACAGCTTCAGATTATAGAGCTATAGGCGAATGGCTCGATAAGATTTTACGAGAGGAAAATGTTGAAGTAGTTTTTATGCCCAGCGGACAATTCGACTCAGAGTTTGTCAAGGGGTTGGATACGGATCCGAACTGGCGGCCCATATTTATAAATGACCGGCAGCGAATGTACGCCGATGTAAGAACGCAACAGGGCAGAAAACTTTATCTGGGTCTGGTCGACGACGAAACAAAGTTTGACGACCAAACAAAGTTCCCTGATGAGTTTTCAAGATTGCTGACTAAAGGGCATAATCTTTTGCGGCTGCAGGACCAGGATAGAGCCAAACCAGGGTACGACCTTCTTGTACAGGCCTTTACGCAGCAGCCATCCCAAATAGCTACTATTGAATTGATACGTACTGTTAACCGGCATCCGGAGTTTAGAAGCCAAACGGTGGATATTTTCAGTCAATACTTCAATGATTTCATCGAGAACAAAGAATCCTATGTAAAACAAAACGGCTACCGCTATAGAATAGCAGTAGCAATAATTGCCGGGGACTATCTTATAGGGATAAATTACAAAAATGCCGACCTTGCAGATAAGTACAGAACTTATGTGAGCCAATTTAATGCCGAACAACGAAAGATTGGCACAATTATGCGATGGTAATCTTCAGGGACTGATATGGATACAGGTTGCGTTACATCATTATCTGTTTTTTTCCCTTGTTACAACGAACAGGACAACGTTGAGAGGACTATAGAATTGGCTCTCGATTGTTTATCGCCTCTGGGAATAGATTTTGAACTCATTATTGTCAACGACGGCAGCAAAGACAAAACCGGCGAAATCGCAAATCAGATTGCAGCAAAAGACGAACGTATAAAAGTCGTACATCATAATACAAACCAGGGTTATGGCGCCGCTCTTCGGAGCGGCTTTAATGCCGCATCTAAGGAATATGTTTTCTATACGGATGGTGACGGCCAGTTTGATATCAGGGAATTGCCGCCGCTTTTCAAATATATGACTGATTATGATATCGTAAGCTGCTATCGTATAAAAAGACAGGACAGCTTTATAAGAAAGCTAAATGCCTTTGGCTGGACAACGCTTGGGCGACTGCTGTTCAGGATGAAAATAAAAGATATAGACTGTGCCTTTAAACTTTACAAACGCAGGATATTTGATGATATAAAGCTTCAAAGCTCCGGCGCTTTAATAGATACTGAAATCCTGGCACGAGCCAAACGTAAAGGTTATAAGATATTTCAGGTTGGCGTCCATCATTACCCGCGAACGGCAGGGCAGCAAACCGGCGCAAAATTGAGCGTTATCTTGCGGGCATTTAAAGAGCTGTTTGCCCTGTACAAGCAGATTAAGAGCGATAAATAGTTATGCAATTCGAAACAAGCAGGCAATTTGTCAGGCCGGACCAGAAAGTTCATATCTACTCACAAGCTCTGTTAAATAACCTTACAAGTCTCAGGAGTCTATGCAAGCCTGAGACAAAATTCTGTGCAGTCATAAAAGCCGACGGATACGGCCACGGAATCAGAGAAATTGTCAGGATACTGAAAAAAGGCAGGGTTGACTTTTTCGCAGTAGCTAATGTGTACGAAGCAGCTTTTATCGCGGATATTGTCGAGCAATCGGAAATTTTAATACTTGAGCCTTTACATACCGCTTGCACCCTCCAAGCTGTGCAGTTATGCGCGCAGAAAGGTTTTCATTGTGCCCTCGTTGATACCGAAACCCTGCAATTTGTTCAGGACTGCCTGCAGGAAACCTCGGATATATTAAACGTTCATATAAAAGTTGAAACCGGTATGGGCCGATGCGGAGTAGATGCCGAAATAGCCACTGATTTAATTAAGAAAATCCGCACCTTTGATAATGTTAAGCTGGCGGGAGTATATACGCATTTTTCAACAGCAGCGGAAAAGAACCTGTCCTTTGCTCAGCAGCAGCTCGAAAGATTTAAGAAATTCCTTTCTCAACAATCCCTACTTGCTTGTAAAGACGTTATTATCCATGCTGCCAACAGTGCTGCGATGCTCAATATGCCCGAAGCGCATTTTGATATGGTCCGTTGCGGAATAGCCCTGTTCGGCTGGGCAAGGTGTCCTGATACGCTGAATATAAAACTCGAACCTGCAACAAAGTTTGAAGTGCCTGTTGTTCAGATTAACCGCTATAAAAAGGGCCAGACAGTCGGTTACGGCAGGACATTTACCGCCGAAAGAGATACAATAGGGGCGATAGTTCCAGTCGGTTATGCGGATAACTACTGGCGGCTGTATTCAAACAGGGCGGTAATGAAAATCGGCGATAGTTTTGCGAAAGTTATCGGCAGGGTCAGTATGGACAAAACTATACTCGATGTTACCGATATTGACGATGTCAAGATTGGCCGGGATGTAACGGTAATTGATAATGACCCGGACAGCGAATGCAGCGTTTATAAACTGGCCGCCCTTGCCGATACGATATGTCACGAGGTCTTGACGTCACTCCCGGCCAAAGCTTTAAGAATTATTCATTAAGCTCTTTGAGTTTCTCTATCGCGACAGCAGCGACATCATTATGGTCAAAACCCATCTGGGGCAAATCGTCTATATCAAACCAGCGTGCATCTGCGGCGTCATCTCCGCTTTTGATTTCCGTGTTTTTCGTAATGCCGATAAATACAATGGTGATATTTCTGCCGCGAGGGTCTCTGCCGCATTTGCCGAAAGTGTGTAATTGCTCAAGTTTGACTCCACTAAGGCCGGTTTCTTCAGCAAGCTCTCTTGCCATGGCAGTTTCGAGCCCTTCGTCCATCTCTACAAATCCGCCTGGGAAGGCCCATTGGCCTTTAAACGGTTCATTAGCACGTTTTATAAGGAGTACCTTAGGTTTATCGCCGCTTGTATCAAAAACCACCGCATCGACCGTAACCATCGGCCTGGGCCATTTGTAAGCATATTTTTGTTCTTCAGTCATATTGGGATTTTAACAGATTACCAACAAAAATAAAGTCAAAAGGCCTTTGATAATAATCTATATTCGATTAAAATACCGCTAAATGAATCCGAGTATGATATCAATAATCGTAAAGTTGAAACTGGCCAACGGCTGGAAGGGCGTTGCGATTGAGAAATGGTCTGATTTTGATTTCGAGCCGGACAAATTGACACAAAAACCGGATGAGGTATTCAAATCAGAGAACGATGATTTTACTGCCTTAAAGAAAATCGAAACCAACGGCAGGGCAATTTTCCTTGTCGTAAAAAAAACCGTCAGGCGAAAAGGCATCAAAGCTGTCGCGGATTTTCTGCGAGCGCCGAAATCACTAAGAAATTTCTATCTCGCGGTCTTGCTGAAGCAAAAGGACATCGCTGTTGCTGAGCCGGTAGCGGCTTTATGGAATAGAAAAAAGGGAAATATTTATATAACTGAA
>CAYTQR010000052.1:0-6570 GCA_964440045.1 uncultured Planctomycetaceae bacterium
GCTTATAACTACTGTTTCCGGAGGAAATCCTTGATTTCGTTGAGCAAATTGATGGCGCCGAGAGGCGTAAGGTTATTAACATCAAGGCTTTTGAGCCTTTCGAGCACGTCTTTTTCCTTCTGGTCGAATAGTTGAGCCGAATCGGGCTTTTTCGTCCTTTGCCTGGTAAGCTTATCGCCTGAGGCCTCTTTTTGGAATGTATTTTCCAACCCAGATAGAATTTCCTTACTTCGTTCGAGAATCGATTTAGGGATACCGGCAAGTTTGGCAACATATATGCCATAGCTTTTGTCGGTTCCGCCGGGCAGAATCTTATGCAAAAATACCACCTCGTCCATCCATTCGCGAACAGCCACATTGCAGTTCCTGACGTTAACAAGAAGCTCGGCAAGCGCTGTTAATTCATGATAATGCGTAGCAAAAAGAGTCCTGCATTTAATTTTGTTCGCGATATGTTCCGTAATCGCCCATGCAAGAGAAAGACCGTCATAGGTGCTTGTTCCCCTGCCGACCTCATCGAGAATTACTAAAGATTTTTCTGTAGCGTTATTGACAATGTTCGCGGTCTCTGTCATTTCCACCATAAAGGTAGATTGCCCCCTGACAAGTTCATCAGAAGCGCCGACGCGGGTAAAAATTCTGTCAACCAGTCCTATCGTCGCCTGCTTTGCGGGAATAAAGCTGCCTGTCTGAGCCAGAAGAACAAGAAGAGCCGTTTGTCTTATGTACGTACTTTTACCGCTCATATTCGGCCCGGTGATAATCATCACATCGTTGCTGTCCGTGCCAAGCTCGACATCATTCGGCACAAATTCAGAAGCCAGCATCTCAGCAAGGACAGGATGCTTGCCGTCACGAATTACCAGTTCATTTCCGCTGGTTACCTTAGGCCTTATATATTTCCTCGAAGCTGCAAGATGAGCAAAAGCAGAAAGGCAATCACAGGTAGCGACAACAACGGCCAGAGCCTGGATTTTATCGACATAAGAGGCACATTGAACACAAAGCTGTTCAAACAGCCGTTGTTCAAGCTCAAGACTCTTTTCGCCGGCAGTAAGGATTTTCTCCTCATATTTTTTAAGCTCATCGGTTATATATCGCTCGGCATTTTTTATAGTCTGCTTGCGGACATAATCCGCGGGCGCTTTGTCTTTATATGAATTAGTAATCTCAATATAATAGCCGAAAACCTTGTTAAAACCGATTTTCAGATTTGATATCCCGCTGCGTGCAATTTCTCTCTGCTGATACTGTGCCAGCCAACTCCTCGCATCCTTTGATATACTTCGCAGCTCGTCAAGAGCAGAATTAAATCCCGATTTTATCACCCCGCCGTCACGGAGATGATTGGGACAAACCGGCTCAATAGCAGATTCCAAGACCTGCGCAAGTTCAGGCAGACAATCACACCTTTGTGCAAGTTTGACAAGAATATCAGCAGTCGATCCACCAAGTATCTGCTTCAACGGCTCTGCTTTTTTCAGACTTTGGCAAAGACAAAGCAAATCTCTCGGCCCCGCTCGTAAAGTGCTTATCCTTGCGACAATCCTTTCAATATCGGCAAAGTTTTTTAAAATGCCGCGTATTTTTTCAAATTCGCTCTTTTTTTCGACAAGTTCCTCGACCGCATCTTGTCTCAATTCAATTGAACCGATATCGCACAAGGGCATACACATCCAGTACCGAAACATCCTGCCGCCCATACCCGTCAAAGTCTGGTCAATGCTCCCAATCAGTGAATTTTTCGCACTGCCGCTGCGAATTGTCGAAAGAACCTCAAGGCTGCGAAGCGTCGTCTGGTCTATCTGAAGAAATTTCTTCTGTTCGACAAGTTTTATACCTGAAATGTGCCCTAAAGCGGTTTTCTGCGTCTCGGCCAGATATTCAATTATCGCACCGGCAGAACTGATTACAGGGCTATCCTGTTTTATGCCGAACCCTTCAAGGGTTTTGGTGCCGAAATGTTCGAGCAGTTTTTTATGCGCATCAAAAGGCTCAAAATACCACACCGGCCGAAACGTTACCGCAGATGCGCTTAACTGCTCTATATTAGAAGCAAGTTTTTTAACCTCAGCGCCGAAAAGTTCGCCGCGAGTCTCAGGCAAAATACACTCAGCCGGAGAAATCCGCAAAATTTCATCAATTACAGAATTTCCCGGAACAACACGAGCAAAAAAATGACCCGTTGAGATATCGACCCAGCTTATCGCTGCTGTTTTTGCATTCAGACTTACCGCACAGAGAAAATTATCCTGTTTTTCCTCTAATAGCATATCATCGGTAAGTGTGCCGGGCGTGATGACCCTGATTACATCGCGTTTCACAACGCCTTGGGCAAGTTTGGGATTTTCTACCTGCTCGCAGACTGCAACTTTGTACCCTGCCTTAATCATCTTCTTGAGATATTTATCAACGGCATGAAAAGGTACGCCGGCAAGCGGTACGGGATTTTCTCCTTTGCTCCTGCTTGTCAGCGTCAGGCCGCAGACGCTTGAACAGATTTGCGCATCGGAGTAAAAAGTCTCATAGAAATCACCCATCCTGAAAAACAACACACAGTCGGGATATTTCCTCTTGAAGCTGTCATACTGCCTCATTGCCGGGGTCAATTTGTCCTGTTGTTGCGCCATAACCCATAATTATACAACAATAGTGCCTTTTAACAACTCTGTAATTAACCTTTCAGCCGGCTGTTTTGCTTTTACCGCTACAATCTGCTGTAAAATCTTTCTCTGCCTGAGCGTAAAACAAACGGTCTTTTTCATATCAAAATCCAAAACGCCGAGTTTCTGCTCAATCGCGACTATAAGCTCATCTACCCCCTGCCCCGTCTTTGCGCTGATTTCCAGGCCTTGGGCCGATGTTCTTTTAGCCAAATCGCACTTATTCAGAACCACAACCTCGTTTAGCTGGTTAGCCCCGCCAACACTTTGGTGGGGTCTGTCTCCCCCGCCATCGTGATAGTCCAGCACAAGCAAAACCAAATCAGCCATTTCAACAAGCTCTTTAGCCTGCGCCTGTGACTGGGAGTCAACAGTATTTTCTCCGCTCAGTGCCTCATCCAGACCTGCGGTATCAAAAAATTCCGCCTGGATTTTTTTCAGCCGAATTTGCGCACTTAGCCAGTCTCTCGTCGTGCCCGCAATATCGGTTACGAGCGCCTTTTCTCTACCGCACAAATAATTAAACAACGTACTTTTCCCGCTGTTAGGCGGGCCCGCCAAAACTGCTTTTGCGCCCCTTATAAACAAATCCGCAATATCACTGTCAGTCAATATCTGCTCTGCACCGTTTTTGATATCGTCAAGCTCGAAAACGTCTAAGTTCTTTAGCCACCACTCGGCAGTCTGCAAGAGACCCATTTTGGTTTGATGAGCAATTATTCTCGCCCCGTCAAGTGTTGCCGACTGCGTAATCGCCAAATCAGCCTCAATCGCAATCGTATCATCGCCGTGTTTTTCCCTGCCCAGATGTATAAGAATTTCTTGCGGGCTTGTGATTTTTACGCCCTGCTTCTCTAACAGCTCCAGTATATTTTCCACTATAAGCGGATTGCCGTGACAGTTAATACTGAAACTATTATTATCCTCACAGCCGATTACAACCTCATCAATATCCTGGGCCGAATCAAAGATAAAACCGTGAAGAATCTGTCCCTTTGAAAAATCGGCTTCCCCCCTGCCTGCGGACCTAAAAATACCTTTAAGAATACCCTCCGCCCCTGCCCCGACAAGCTGTATACTCGATATCGCGCTGACAGCCTTTGCCGTCATCAGCGAAGCAATACAGTTATCACCGGCAGTATTCATAATCAGACTGACTCATACTTTCTCGCCGATAAACTTCTTATACGCAAGTACGATACCCTTTACGCAAAGGTTCGTAACGAACGAATCGATGAAATCGCATCCGCTTTTTATAATATCCATATTGCCGCCGGTCGCGATTGTCTGCGGCCATTTGCCGACCTCTTCAGAATAGACTCGGCCGATTATTTCTATCGCCCCAATTGCCGCGTAATACAGGCCGTTATTGATTGCCTCGACTGTACTTCTGCCGTAAGGTTTTTGGGGAGTTGTTATCTTATCTATCTTCGGCAAAACCGCCGTATGATTATGCAACGCATCTGCGGAAATATCAAATCCCGGAAATATCACTCCGCCGAGAAAAACGCCCTTCTCACTGACAAGGTCAATCGTTACCGCGGTACCGAAATCCGCGACTACAACCGCATCGCCGACGACACTATAAGCTGCAAAAGCGCACAGCACCCTGTCAACACCAATCTCTGCGGGATTATCAACATCGAGTTCCATCGGCAAAGGCACATCCTTACTCTCGCCGATTTCAAGAATTTTTTCACCTAACGTTTCTTTTACAATTTCTTTTACCTTTTCGGTCCATTCTGGCTTTACGCTTGCAACAACAATATGGCCGTCACGTTTTTTATCTTTACTCGCTTTGGCGACAGGAACCTTTTCCCAGCAGGCCTTAAAAACCTCTGTAATCTTGTCGGTATCCCCGCCGGGCACTTTCTCTACGGAGCTTTCAGTATCGTCAACAAAAAGCCCTATCGTTATATTCGTATTACCTATATCAACTGCAATAATATTCATAATTCATCGCTCGTGCTAAAGTTAAGAGGTTCACAGCCCTGCGTTTTCCGCCCATTTTACATTAGTCTTTGAATATTGTCAATTTATAGAGGATTGTTTAACCGTCGCCGGCCGGCCCTGAGCTTGTCGAATGGGTACGGCGACGTGATTAGCCCCGCCATCACGGAGTTTACCCTCGCGCAAGCGTGGGGAAGGGTTTTGGTTAGCCCCACCATCGCCGTTAGATTTTAGCTTTTCACCTCGTCCGTATTCAACGTTGAAAGTTCAAGATTCGATGTTCGACGTTAAATTGTCACACTTTTACCCATTCACTCATCCCGCTTTTTTATGTCCGATAAATCATCAAGCATTTAATGATTATTCGCCGCTAAGTCCTATAACAAAGCAATTTATTTACACCGGCAATTAAGCAAACCGCTGAAAATGACGATTAAATAAGTACCCAATATAATTGGGAAATCGTAAAAAACGACTATGAAAAGAATTTTAACGGGAAGTATATGCAGAAGATACGAAACTTTACGGTTTTGCCATTGCTGCCGCAGCCTCTAAAGGCGCTTGGGACGATTGCGCACAATATGTTCTGGTGTTGGAATCCGGAATTTGCCGAACTCTTCCGCCAGATTGACCAGGAAAAATGGAACTCCTGCGGCCACAACCCGGTCAAACTCCTCGGCTCGGTCAGTCAGAGCAGACTTAACGACCTTGCCGTAAAGCAGGGCTTTCTCTATCAACTGCAACAAGCCCAGGAAAAGCTCGACCATTATTTAAACTCGCCCGGCTGGTTCGACAAGATATGGACCAAGCCGTCTAAGCCGGTGATTGCATATTTCAGTCTTGAGTTTGGCATCCACGAATCGCTGCCGATTTATGCCGGCGGACTTGGTATCCTCGCAGGCGACCATCTCAAAAGCGCATCGGATTTGAATCTGCCTCTTGTTGGCGTAGGACTTTTGTATCAGAAAGGATACTTCAGGCAGTATCTAAACGCCGATGGCTGGCAGCAGGAGCGATATGAAGATAATGACTTTTTCAATATGCCGATTGAGCTGGTTAAAAAGAAAAGCGGAAAACCGCTTACTATAAAACTAACTTTTCCACAGCGGCAGATTGTCACACAAATCTGGCAGGTAACTGTCGGAAGGGTCAAGCTGTTTCTGCTTGATACTAATGTCGCTGCAAATTCGCCGCAGGACAGATTGATAACTTCCGGCCTTTATTCCGGCAGCTCGGAAATGAGAATTCAGCAGGAAAAGCTTATTGGTATCGGCGGGTATAAGGCGCTTCTTGCGATGGGTCTTGAACCTTCCGTTTGTCATATGAATGAAGGGCACGCTGCCTTTATGGCGCTCGAGAGAATAAGGCATCTGCGTACTATGAAAAATCTCTCTTTTGACGAGGCTCTTGAAGCGACCAGACTGAGCAATGTCTTTACGATGCACACACCGGTAAAGGCGGGCAATGATGAGTTTACTCCAGAACTTATAAATAAATATTTCGGTACCTATTTTCCAAAGCTCGGACTTAACAGAGACCAGTTTCTTGCTTTGGGAAGGGTCCAGGCCGACAAAGATAGTGAAACTTTCAAGATGCCGGTCCTTGCCATTCGAACCAGTGCTTATCGAAATGGCGTAAGCAAACTCCACGGCAACGTCTCACGCGCAATGTGGGCGGATTTATGGCCGAAACTCCCTACTTCTGAAGTGCCTATTCAATCGGTAACGAATGGCATACACGCCAAGAGTTTTATCTCGCCGGAGTTGACATCTCTTTTTGAAAGGTATCTCGGCATCAATTGGGACGAGGAAATTGCTGATGAATCTATCTGGCGAAGTGCCGACCAGATACCCGACGAGGAATTATGGCGAATTCATCAAAGGTGCAAGGAGAATCTGATTAGTTTTGTCAGAAAGCAGCTCAAAAAGCAGTTACAGCGGAGGGGTACATATCATAC
>CAYTQR010000052.1:6580-11739 GCA_964440045.1 uncultured Planctomycetaceae bacterium
GAGTTAGGCTGGGCCGAGGAGGTTCTTGATCCTGAGGCTTTGACTATTGGTTTTGCCAGAAGGTTTGCCACCTACAAGCGCGGAAATCTGTTATTAAAGGATACGGAAAGGTTTATCAAGTTGTTGAACAGAACTGAGAAACCTGTTCAGATAATTTATGCCGGCAAAGCTCATCCCAACGATGAGCAGGGCAAGGAAATCATCAGGCAGCTCATACATTTCTCCTCCAGAAATGATGTTAGAAGGCGGCTTGTCTTTCTTGAGGATTATAACATTGACATCGCCAGGTATCTCGTCCAGGGCGTCGACATCTGGCTCAACAACCCCCGCCCTCCATTAGAGGCTTCGGGTACGAGTGGGATGAAAGCTGCGATGAACGGTGCGATGAATGTTTCAACGCTCGATGGATGGTGGTGCGAAGGATATACCCTCAATGGCGGATGGGGCATCGGGGCAGGAGAGGCATATGATGATTACGATTACCAGGATAAAGTAGAATCAGAAACCATATTCAACCTCTTCGAGAATGAAATTGTTCCGCTGTTCTATACCCGCTCCGGAGATAATCTGCCGAGAGCGTGGATCCATAGAATGAAAAATTCGATAAAATATATAACACCACGGTTCAATACACATAGGATGGTCGCTGAATACGCCAGCAGGTTCTATAAACCCGCTGCACAGATGTGGCAAACGTTCGAAGAGTCAGGGATGAAAAAGGCTAAAGACCTGTCCGGCTGGAAAGACAGAATCAGACAGGAATGGAATAACGTCAAAGTAGAAGATGTCGATGTGCAAATGAGAAACGGTAAAGGAGTTGTGCCGATGGGCAGTAACACCACTTCGGTCGAGGTCGGCTGCGAACTGCAAATAAGCGCAAATGTACGGCTGGGGAAACTAAAGCCAAAAGATGTTTCCGTGCAAATATACCACGGTATAGTCGATTCGTGGGGGAACATCGACCACGGCAGCGTTAAACATATGACAGATACAGAACAAAAAGAAAACTCGCACCTGTTCACAGGCACAATAAGATGCACCCGCAGCGGAAAATGCGGATTCGCTATCAGAGTTATACCCAGACATGAAGAGCTTGCCGAAGTCTATGAGCCGGGACTGATTACCTGGGAGTCAACAAACGGGGATAGTATTTAGGGTCCGTCATTTTTGTTTAGCCGTCGCCGCCCGCGGCGACGAGATTCAGCCAACTCTAATGATAATATGGCCCCATTGGCACTATCATTGAATCACTGCCGGCCTGAGCGAAAATGGTAAGCAGTAAAAGGCCTAACAACGTAAGCGCTAATACCACAATCATTCCCATTGTCTCTCTGTTGTGGACAACTTTCCCCGACACAACCAGAAAATCATGTTCCCAATGGTGCAGCTTTTGGTCGAATTTTGCTATACTTGCAGGAACGTGCATTTTAAGCCCCTTTCCCAATATGCAAGGCTTCTTTTAGCTGATACGTCCAAAGTACACTTACGTTCGAGATTTTCACGCCGATTCGCCTCAAATATTCCCACTCCGCGTCCTGGTCCGATATAAAAACTGTTTTCCCTTGACAATATCCCGCCCAGAATGTATTTGTCCTTATCTAAACTGAAAAATTATTTCATTTTTTATCAATTATGGCAAAAACAACTCGTTCAAAAAGCTCGACAGCTAAAAATCTTGTAATTGTCGAATCTCCTGCAAAGGCAAAGACAATAAATAAATATCTCGGCTTCGACTTCGAGGTCCATGCTTCGATGGGACATATACGCGACCTTCCGTCGAAGGGGTTGAACGTTGATATTGAAAATAATTTCGAGCCGACCTACGATATCACCCCCGGCAGAAAAAAACTGGTAGGCGCCTTAAAGGCTCTTGCTAAAAACTGTAATAAACTCTATCTGGCAACTGACCTTGACAGAGAAGGCGAAGCCATCGCCTGGCATCTTTCTGAAGTGCTCGGCGTTCCTGACAAAAAAACTAACCGCGTCATCTTCAACGAAATAACAAAAAGAGCCATCGCTCAGGCATTTGAAAATCCCGGCAAAATAGATATGGGCAAGGTAATGGCTCAGCAGGCAAGAAGAATTCTCGACCGCATCGTCGGCTATCAAATCAGTCCTCTGCTCTGGAAAAAAGTCGCAAGAGGCTTATCCGCGGGCCGTGTTCAATCCGTCGCCGTAAAAATGATTGTCGAACGCGAGCGCGAAATACGTGCCTTTAATCCTGTCGAATATTGGCTCATACCTGCCGTCTTCACAAACCAGCTCGACAAATGCCCGAAGTACGCTCAGCAATGGCAAAAATTCATACAAACAAAAGACACCAGGGACAAAGGCCCTACAATAGCAAAGCAGAACGCCTGGCTCGCCGAACATAATGCCTTCAAGGCCGAACTCTCAACAATAGCAGGCAAACCTTTCGATGTGGACAATGAAAAACAAACACAAAAAATATACCACGCCCTTGAAAACGCCGACTTCTGCATCACAGGTATTCAGAAAAAAAGTTCAACCTCTCGCCCTGCCCCGCCGTTTATCACTTCAACGCTTCAACAGGCCGCAGCCAATCGCCTCGGCTTTACCGCAAAGCGAACTATGCGTCTCGCTCAACAGTTATACGAAGGTATCGACCTCGGCTCTATGGGAACTTTGGGCCTGATTACATATATGAGAACAGACAGTACCCATTTATCGCTCGATGCGCTTAAAGAGGCAAGAAAATATATCGAAAATAACATAGGCACCGAATATCTTCCGGAAAAAGCAAACGTTTATGCGTCAAAGAAAAATGCTCAGCAGGCCCACGAAGCAGTCAGGCCTACAGATGTTGACATAGACCCCGGTCAGATAAAAGATTTGCTCAGCGAAGAACAATACAGGCTCTACCAGCTCGTTTGGCAAAGATTCCTCGCTTCGCAGATGACCCCGGCCAAATGGAACACCACAACTCTTGAAATCACAGCGGACACTGACATCGGAAAATGCTGCTATAAAGCTCACGGAAGAACGCTCGTCTTTGACGGCTTTACAAAAATCTGGCCGACCTCTTCAATCGACCAGCAGCTGCCCGCTGTAAACGAAGGCGACAAAGTAGGCGCCGTCGAAATAAGACCCGAACAGCATTTTACCAAGCCCCCTGCCCGCTATAACGAAGCTTCACTTGTAAAGGCATTGGAAAAGGAAGGTATCGGCAGGCCCAGCACTTACGCTTCAATTATCAGTACCATACAGGACAGAAGATACGTCGAGCAGCTCGACAGGCAGTTTCACACTACCGACATCGGCGAGGTTGTAACTGAAAAGCTCGATGAGTTTTTCCCGAAAATTATGGATATGGCCTTTACAAGACATATGGAAGAACAGCTCGACAAAATTGAAGAGCAGCATCTCGACTGGTTAAGTGTCCTCAATGAATTTTACGGCCCGTTCAAGCAAAACCTCGAAAAAGCTTCTGAAAAAATGCAGCACGCAAAAGCCGAAACCAAACCGAGCGAATATACCTGCACCAAGTGCGGCAAACCGATGGTGTACCGTTTCGGCAAAAATGGTACCTTCCTGAGCTGTTCGGATTATCCAACCTGTAAGTTTGCATCTCCCTGCGACAAAGAAGGCAAGATGATTGCCGATGAAGTCACCGAGCACAAGTGCCCCAATTGCCAAAAGCCTATGATAAAAAAGAGAAGTCGCTTTGGCACATTTTTAGGCTGTTCCGATTATCCCGAATGCAAGACAACACAGAAAATTGACAAAGATGGCAATATAGTTCCACCCGCACCGCCGCCTGAGCCGACTGGCGTTAAATGTTATAAATGTGCTAAAGGCGAACTTGTTATAAGACAGAGCAAGAAGGGGCCGTTTTTAGGCTGCAATAAATTCCCGAAATGCAGGACTATAATAAGTTTCAAGCAGTTGAATAATTTGAAGGCCCTTCAGGAAAAAGGTATTTGGCCCCCCAAAACATTTGAAGAAGCCGACGAGTTGCTTGGCAGAACCAAAAAATCCTCCGCTAAAAAGAAAAAAGCTCCTGCAAAAAAAGATTAGACCTCTATTCTTATCATTTAGCCCCCAACTCTCCTGTCCCGCAAACACTGCCTCGCCCGCAAAGTAACAAAAAACCCAAATAAAAAAAACGAGCAGCTGCGCCCGGTGAAGAAACGCCAACTGCTCGCAGGAGGAGGAAGAAGAAGATTTTAATCTTTATATACTAAAATAATCAACTGTTTGTTCGCTATTTCAAATCTTTATATACTATATAATCCGGCCTTTTGTCCATTAGACATACCTACTATTCAAATTAATCGGCGGTTTGCTCTTTATTCCATTAAGAAATCTACCACAAAATCAAAGCGAAAAATATTTTTTCCGCTTTTTAAAGCAAATAGATGGTAAAAGAGGTAATTTGAAGCCAAATAAGCTATTTTAACAGCGGTATCTTCTTGTAGGCAAAGAACTTATAACAACAGTACAACCAAACATAACGGCAAGAATTGTCGGCAATTCCTGCCTATAAAATAATGATTTTTCACAAAAAAGCTGTGAGAAAAAAGTTATTGTCGATAAAGGATGTCCGTCAGGAGCAGGATTGGGTCGTAAGAAATGGGATCAGTTTCGTAAGGAGTGGGGTTAGGCTTTATGACAAATAAGCCCTCGCCAGAGGAGATTTTTGTAGAACTAAACCTGAGAAAATAGTAAAAAGATAGAAATAAACAAAAAAATCCTTCGACTTCGCTCATGGCAGGCAGGTGAGTTTTTAAAGGGTTTTAGAGAAAAAAATGGAACCAGAGAAAAAAACAGAAAATATCAACTCTACGCCAATAGAAACCGTCGAACCTATCGGAAAACGAATCCTCATCCGTAAAGATGAAGATAAAAAAGAAACCAAAGGCGGAATCAAACTGCCGGATAATATAGAAATACCAACCATCACCGGCAGAATAGTAGCTGTCTCAGCTGAAGTCGAAAATATGCCGGAGATGCCATTGAAAAAATACGATAAGGTTCTGTTCAACCCAAAAAGTGCAATACCCGTTGACTTCGAAGGCAATAATAGACTGTTCGTTATCGATATCGAAAGTATTGTGGCGGTTTTTCGCAAATCGTAAATTTGAGCGGTTCTTTTGGGTGATTACTTCGTTGCCTTTGCCTGACCGCACGTCCTCAAC
>CAYTQR010000053.1:0-11697 GCA_964440045.1 uncultured Planctomycetaceae bacterium
ATTACAATCACATCGCCAAATGTTATAATGACCTGAATGAAAAGCAAAAAACCGGCAATACTTAAAGACATAATATCAGAGCAGTTTCTGCCATTTGTCAGGGCGCCTTCACGGTATATCGGCGGTGAAGTAAACCAGATAAAAAAAGACCTCGGCAAATGCGAATTGACCGTTGCGCTGTGTTTTCCGGATGTTTATGAAATCGGGATGAGCCATACGGGCCTGGCGATTATCTATGAAGTATTAAATCGCCTGGAGAATGTTGCCGCTGAGAGGGTTTTTCTGCCCTGGTTCGACGCGCAGGAGATTATGAAAGCTAAAAACATTCCACTTTATACTCTCGAATCAAAGGCAAAGGTTGCGGATTTCGATTGTCTGGGTTTTAGTCTTACAAATGAGCTGTGCTATACCAACGTCCTAAATGCCCTTGACCTTGCCGGGATTTGGCTACGAAGTAAAGACCGCGGCGAAAATGAGCCGTTGATTCTTGGCGGAGCTGGTATGGCAAATTGCGCAGAGCCAATAGCAGATTTTTTTGATATGTTTATCCTCGGCCAGGCTGAACTTACTGCCGTTGAACTTGCACAATTCCTGATTGAGCATAAAAAAGCAAATACGCCAAAGCGCAAAATTTTAACAGAAGCGGCAAAAAAAATTCCTTTTATTTATGTGCCCTCGCTTTACAAATTTGAATATGATGGTTTGAAAATAAAATCAGTTACACCTGTCGATAAAAGTCTGCCGACAAGGATAATCGACGCTGTTGTTGACGACCTTGACAAATCCATCGTGCCTGAAAAACCGATAGTGCCTTTCAGGCAGGCGGTACACGAAAGGATAAGTATCGAGGTTATGCGTGGCTGTCCGGGCAGATGTAATTTCTGTCAGGCCAGTTTCTGTCGAAGGCCTGTTCGGTTTCGCAGTCCGCAGCAGATTTTTGAAATCGCCAAAAAGGCCTATGAGGCAACCGGCTTTGATACAATCAGTCTTTTAAGCCTTTCGACAGCCGACTATCCATATCTGGAAGAAGCGATAACATTACTCGGCGATTATTTTCAGTCTCGTAGAGTTGGAATTTCTCTGCCGAGCCTGCGGGTGGATACCCAGTTAAAACTTTTGCCCAAACTTGCATCTTCAGTTCGCAAGAGCGGCCTGACGATAGCAGTTGAAGCAGCCAGTGAAAGGCTTCGCAAAATTATTAATAAGCCCATAACAGATGAAAATCTTTTTGCCGCTATTGAAGAAGCTTACAGGCAGGGATTTGAAAGCGTAAAACTCTATTTTATGGCAGGATTGCCCGGCGAAACAGCCGAAGATATAAAGAATATCGTAAAGCTTTGCTATGACCTTGCGGGATTGCGAAAAAAAGTCTGCAAAAAAACCGCTAATATAAACGCCGCGATAAGCTGGTTTGTGCCCAAGGCTCATACCCCTTTTGGCTTTTGCGCACAGCAGAGTGAAGAATATTTTAAAAACGTACGACAGATAATCCTTTCCGAGAAAAAAAGGCTGGGTGCAAGGTTTATAAACTTTAAGTTTCATAACATTCAACGAAGCATTCTTGAATCAGCTATCGGCAGAGCGGACAGGAGAATGGCCGATTGCCTGGAATACGCTTATAAAAACGGCGCAAGATTTGATTTATGGGATGAGTGTTTCAACTTTAACTTGTGGCAAAAGGCGTTTGAAAAAGCCGGTCTTGATTTAGAGCAATTAGCGGCAAGAAAATTTGACGCCGATGAGATTTTGCCCTGGGAGCATCTCGGCGGCCCTGACAAAGAATATCTGCTGAGGAAAAAGTTGTCAGGAATGCTCTACAGAAAAGCTCTTTGACAAACAGAATAATTCCTCTGTACGCTTTTTTCTGTTATCTTATTCCAAGTCTTTCGGCTTCTGCCTCCAGACCGTATTTTTTCATTTTTTTGTAGAGCGTGGTTCTGTTAATTTCAAGGGCCTGGGCGGTGAGCTGCCTGTTCCAGTTGTTTGCCTCCAGTGCCGCCCGGATAATCCTTCTTTCCGGCTCACTCATCGCATCTTTTAAGCTGATTTTCTTATATTCCTGCGGACTACGTTCGGGCATATGCGAAGTTATATTTACAGGCAAATCTTCGAGCCTGATATGGTCTGTTTTACTCAGAAGTACGGCTCTTTCCATTACATTTTCAAGCTCACGTACATTGCCCTGCCAGTTATATCTTTGCAGGGCATCCATTGCCCTGTCGGTAATTAACTGCTTTACGCGGTTATGCGATACGCAAAAGTTTCTCATAAAATGCCCGGCCAGCAACGGTATGTCGGCCGGCCTTTCGTTAAGCTCAGGAAGATTTATTGTTATTACATTTATCCTGTAATACAAATCCTCTCTGAAATTCCCAAGTTTCACTTCTTCAATCATATTCTTGTTAGAAGCCACAATCACACGGGTATCGACAGTAATAGTTTTATTGCTGCCGACCGGTTCAAATTGTCTTTCCTGAATAATCCGCAAAAGTTTTACCTGCATCGCTGGTGAGGCGCTTGCGATTTCATCGAGAAAAATTGTTCCCCCGTCCGCGGCGAGAAACTTGCCCTGTTTATCGCTGATTGCGCCGGTAAATGAGCCTTTTACATGGCCGAACAGTTCGCTTTCGAGCAAGGTTTCGGGCAAAGCGCCGCAGCTTACCTCGACGAAAGGCTTGTCTTTCCTGCCGGAGCGATAGTGAATCGCCCTTGCCAGCATTGTTTTTCCCGTACCGCTGGGCCCTGTCATAAGAATGGTGCTTCTACTGTCAGCAACGGCTTCGACAAGGTCGAATATCCTGGCCATTTTGTAATCCTGGCTGATGATATTTTCGAGACTGTATTTGCGTTCAAGCTGGCCCCTGAGGTTCTCGTTTTCACTGATAAGCGACTGCTGTTTCAGCGCTCTTTCAATAGTCAGACGCAGTTCGTCATCGATAATAGGCTTGGTAAGGTAATCATAAGCCCCCATTTTAATCGCCTCGACCGCACTTTCGATTGTGCCGTACCCGGTAATGATAATTACTACAGTTTGCGGATGATTTTCCCTGACAAGATTAAGCAGTTCCAACCCGCTGCCGTCCGGCAGATTGACATCTGTAATAACGAGAGAAAATTTTTGCTTCTGTATCAAGCCTACTGCCTGTTTATATGATTCGGCGCCGACGGCAACATAACCTTCGAGCTTTAAAAACTCACATAGTGAGTCAAGTATTATCCTGTCGTCGTCAACTACTAATATACTACTTTGTTTCATATCAGCTTTCGTTCCTTGCGTCGTATTTTATTGTTCACTTATCGGGAGATATACCGAAAAAACACTGCCGGCCCCTGTTGCACCTTGAGCGGTGATTTTCCCGCCGTATTTTTCTATGATATCTCTGCAAATGGCAAGTCCCAATCCTGTACCCTTGCCGTTGGTTTTGGTTGTAAAGAACGGCTCGAAAATCATCTCGCTGTTTGCCGTCTCAAAGCCCTGGCCTGTATCGCGAAACTTTATTACCGCAATGTTATCATCAGAAACACTGCAGCTTATTGTTACCTTTCCGCCGTCAGGCATCGCCTCAACCGCGTTTTTGAGCAGATTGCAGAATACCTGAAAGAGGTTTCCGCTTTTCGTTTTTGGCAGAGGCAAGCTGTATTGCTTTTCAATTTCCACTTCTGCCGCCCTTACCGCAGGCGCCATAAAGTTAATGGCATCGTCGATGATTTGATCCAACGGCATATCTTCAAGAGGCGAGTATTTGCTCCGCGAAAATTCAAGCAGCTCTGTAATAATCTGCACCATTCTCTCAAGACCCGTCCCAGCGTGTTCAAGGTACTCAATTGGTTTTGATAAACCCTTTCCGCTGATAGTCCTTTTTGCCAGATTGATATATCGCATTACACCATCTATAGGATTATTAAGTTCGTGTGCCACTTTGCTGGCAAGTTTGCCCAGGACGGCAAGTCTTTCGGTGTGTTCGAGCTGCTTTTGAATATTTGCTCTTTCTGTTATATCTTCCAGCATGATAAGGCCGCCCTGTATGGCGCTATTCGCTGATTCTCTCAGCGGTGCACAGGTTATATCTAAAACTGACTGGCCGCCGGCAATACGATAGCCTACATTATCAAAGCGGCAGATTTTGCCTTTTTCGATAACTTCGAGAAGTGTTTTATGCCAGTTGCCCCAGATTTTTTCGTTTGTCCCTATCGCAAGTGTAGCATCAGCGGTTTTTTGTATATCTATAAGCTCCGAAGCGCACGAATTCGCACTTACTACCTTAAGATCCCTGTCGAATACGACAGCCGCGACCGGCAGCGATTGCAAAACGAGCCAACCTAAAACAGTACCGTTGGTGGTATTAAATTCCTTACCCAAAATGCCTTGTTTGCCTATGTTAGACATAAGACGTTATTATAGAAATTTCCAGTGGCATCTGTCAAGCCTATATGTTGCAAAAAATCAACAATATTGCCTGAAAAACATCTCCTCGCACTGTCGGAATTTTTAGTCATAACGTATTCATAGATAAGATGTTATGCTCCATTTACATAGACATGAAGGTTTAATTTGGTATCTTTGCTGCTGTTTTTACTTACCTATAATTAGCTTTTGTTGTCGCTTTTAAACGATATTTGCTAACTTCACAACGCCTCAAGTTTAAAATTAACAACAAAACCTCTATAAGCCAATGCTATGAAAGTACTTAAACAAGTTAAAATAGGCTATTTTCGAGATTGTATTATTGGTACATCGTTTGCAGCAGTCCTATAAAAAACGTAAAAATTGACGTTTATCTAATATTTTAAGGCATGGAAGTGATGCGAGGGGAAAACGAAAGAAGGAGGCATAAGCGCCTGCCTGTCAGGATGGGGATTCTGTGTAAAAAAGTCGGCTCGTTACATAACCAAGCCTTTAGCGGCAGTACCATCGATATCTGCCCCAATGGCCTTTTAGCCGAAAGCAGCCAAAACGCTGTTACGGATATGGGCGAGCTTTTTACCCTTGAGCTGGACATACCGGATACCGATAGCACAGACCGATTCGGCAGCAAGGTTTCAGCATACGCCAGGGTGATAAGAACTATCGATGCTGAGCAGAAAACCGGCAAAAAACAGATAGCTTTTCAGTTCTGCACCAGGCCGCAGTTTGACATTTAGACCTGATTTGACCTCGTCACTGGAGCGTTGACATTAAGCTTTTCTTAAACTACCATCAGCCTCTATGAAAAAGCATTTTTTGTGTTCATTAACCGTTCTTTTCCTCATCCTCTTTTTGGCAGGTTGCCTCCGTTCAGATTCCTGGTCTCAAAAGATTTGGCAGGATGTCAAAGCAACAGATTTGATCAGCCGCCAGCAGCTTCCAGAAAACAAATCCATGACGGCTGGTTTGAACATATATGTATTCCAGATTCTGACAGATAAACTAACGGAAATTCAGGAGCTAATTACACAAACAGATACTCTCGGCATAGAATATGGGAACATCAACACATTTTTGGCAAACGGCCTTATAGGCTGTGCAGGCGACAGTGAGTCCTGGCAGAAAATCGGCCAATTGCTTTCGCAGTCAGAGCCTGTGGTTAGAAGACGAATCAGCGTTCTGGTTACTGAAAATATAAGTGAGGATGTTGTTATTTCTGACACTCTACAACCGAGCTCGGTTTTTTATTATTCCGGCGGTTCTGCAACAGCCGGTATCGGTTTTGATACCGGCCAAATTATTCTTCGCCTGAGAGCGACCTCGCTTATCGGGCTGCGGCAGATTTGTAACCTCCAAGTCATCCCTGTTTACAAAACCGATACCGAACAAAAAACAAAAAAACAGTCTGCTGGCCAGGATAGTTATGAATTTGTTTTTGATTCGGCAGCTTTAAATGTCCGCCTTCGACCGGGCCAATTTGCATTGCTCGCCTCGGCAACAGAGACAGCACAAACCGATATAAAGACAACAGGTGATATTATGTTTTATCCTGAAGGTTCTGGGAATACTGTTAATTTGTGCTTTATTGCTTGTAATTATGTAAACCATCCTCTTTGAAAAATTTTAACAAACTAAAAAACATCAGGCTCGGGCCTTCGCTGCCGGCCTTTATAAGTCCGAATATTTTAAAGATTCTGGTCGAAAAATATGATATAAAGCCGATTGGCGAACCTGAAAAAGATATGGCCGAGATGCTTGGATAAGCAAAGGGGATGTTGAAATCATGAGTGAAAAAAAGGAAAGAAATTCTGTGCTTGATATGGTTATAGGCAAGGCGAAAAGTTTGGCTGGGCTTATTGAATATTCAGATGATTCGGTAGTAAGTAAAACGATAATCGATAAATCCGTCGGGACAGTTACGCTGTTCGCATTCGATGCAGGGCAGGGTTTAAGTGAACATCAGGCACCTTACGATGCGTTTGTTCAGATTGTCGAAGGTTCCGGGGTTCTTATAATCGACGGCAAAGAAGTTGCTGCAAAGGCCGGCGAAATTGTAATTATGCCGGCTAATGTTCCTCATGCCGTCAAAGCGGTGCAGCGATTCAAGATGCTTTTGACAATGATAAGAGCATAATGCTTAATGAATTTTTAAAAACTGTTGCTATTGATTTCTGGGCCACAGTTGGTCAGATGAGTCCGTATCTATTGTTCGGTTTTGCTGTCGCAGGGGTATTGAAGGTTCTAATTCCGACAAGCTTAGTGCAGCAGCACCTGGGCGGGAAAGGAATTTGGCCAATAATAAAATCTTCGCTTTTCGGCGTACCGCTGCCTTTGTGCAGCTGTGGCGTAATACCTGTTTCAATGTCGCTGCGCAAACGCGGCGCCGGTAAAGGCGCAACTGTAGCATTTCTCTTAAGCACTCCGCAGACAGGTGTTGATAGTATCTTTGTTACGCTGAGCTTATTGGGGCCTGTGTTTATGGTCTTTCGTCCTGTCGTAGCGCTGATTACAGGTATCGTCGGCGGTACTGCGGTGGATTTGTTCGACCGCAAAGAGTCTGTAACACCAGAGATTGAAGAGGACCAGGATTCTTCGGAGAATAAAAATAAATTCCTGACAGGCTTTAAGCATGCTTTTGTTGTACTGCCTCGCGATATCGGCACAGCTATGCTGGTCGGCCTTTTGATAGCGGCAATTATTTCCGTTGCCGTGCCTGACGATTTTTTCGCTGAAAAAATAGGCACAGGCATAGGCGCTATGATTTTAATGATGTTAGTGGGAATACCTGTTTACGTTTGTGCAACGGCATCTGTGCCGGTAGCTGTTGCCCTGATAGCAAAAGGCCTTACTCCCGGAGCTGCGCTTGTTTTTCTTATGACAGGCCCTGCAACAAACGCTGCGGCTTTTGTGATACTCTGGAAGGTTCTGGGCAGAAAGACGGCAATAATATATATCCTTACCGTTGTAATTTGTGCATTGGCCTCAGGACTGCTGCTCGACGGTATGTTCAGCGATTTAGGCAGCCAGGTTCAGCATCATTATCATAAAATGGGAATAACGCCGCTTGAGCATATCAGCGCAGTAATATTGCTTATAATATTATCCTTTGGGATTTACAAAAAGTACAGAAAGTAGCAAATCCTAAACATCCACGATTACAGTGTAAGCCCTGTTAGAGACAAGGCATCAAAAGTACCTGACATCCGTCAAGGACGGCCTGTCTCTAACGGGGCAAGCACAAAATCGTATTCGGCCACATTCTGTTCGGTAGAAAAAATTGGTGACTGGGCCGGTTCAAAGCCACCGGCCTGTAGCAGCAACTGAAAGTCCAAAGGTTCGGTTATGACCAGTTCATATCTATTGCCGGAAAACATGGTTTGGTTTGTCTCCTCACTCGAAATTCGAGTAGAGTCTTCCTCGTAATAGCTGATAGTTATTTTAAAGATTCCTATCGGCTGATTAGGATCGCTGCTGAGAACATCACCTGATATTTCAAACGGCGGAAGGAGAGTTATTACATAGTCGTTCTCGCTTTTCATACCAAAATCCCGGATGCTCAGATAGCCCGGTTTGGACATATTAAACAAAACCTCGTCCTCCGGTGCGTCTGCCCACTGGAAAAAACCGTTAGTATCTGTTTTTGTCTCAAAGTTAAGTAAATTAAATCCCTGCCATGACGAAACTTCTACAGTCACATCTTTTATCGGCACGTCATTGACATCTACTACTTTTCCACGGATAGTGTTTGCAGGTTCAAGGTTAAAGATTATCGGCGGCATATTCGGATGAACGTCAACCTGTTGTATCTGCGGTGCGGCTCCTTTGCACTGTGCAAAAAAGACTTCATTGCCAAGAGAGACATTATCAAATTGGAACCAGCCGTCTTCATCACAGGTTATACCCTTTTCGCTTTCGCGGCGGTAAAAGCCTCTGAAAATGGTTGCCTGCAAAGGCCGTTGTTGCAAATCGAACGCCTGGCCGGTAACTGTTACGCCTTGTTCAAGAATGGTAATATATAGCAAGTCTTTAAGTTGTTCTATGGTCGCCGGCTGGTAAATATCCTGCGGTACATAATTCGGATGTACTACTTTTAACGAGGCCCGGGTCGCATCTTCGGGAAAGGTGCCGCATTTCCAGATACCATTGACATCAGTTTTGAATGCCTCGGATATATCAATCTTTGGGATTTCAGGATTGTCGCCGAAATCAGCAAGTATTCGTACCTCTGCATTTTCTATCGGCTCAAACTGTTCGTCCTGGACTATTCCGCCCACTTCAATTACTTCCGACATCTCAAAGGAAATTGTCCCGAGCATAAACATTTGTGACTGTTTCAAATCTCGTTGGACAATACTCATATTTGCATAACCTTCTTTGGCCGCATTTATCCGGAACCAGCTAAAATTCTGCTCTGGTATCACAATCTGGTATTGCCCCTGCTTATCCGCTAAAGCTTCGATAGGCTCTGTCCAACAGTCGAATAGAATCTGTAATGCGACATCTGCTAATGGTAGATTTGCTTTCTTGTTTATTGTTTTGATTAAAAGTGTTTTTGCCTCTTTGGGCTTTTGTACGGTTAGATTGTTCGAATCGGTTTCTTCTGCCGGCAAGGCAATCTTTATTACATCGACAAAATCGGAGTCGGTAAGCTCTGCGAGAAATTTTGCGGCAAGCAATCTTAAGGTCAGGTCATCACCTTTAAGTATTTCTACAAGCGAGGGAATATCCTTTTCAGATGCAAGCTTTTTGATTTTTTCAAGTCTTGATACTTCTTCTTGCCCCGGCGGCAGATTTGCCTCTGCTATGCTTTCAGGTAATTCGCTTGTGGTGCTTTGCGGAACGAGTTGAGTTTTAGCGGCAGGATAGAACCAAAGAGCCAGTCCTAATGCTATTAAAAAAACTGCCCCAGCAAATAAATATAAAATTGGTTGGTATTTTTTCGCTTCTGGCCGATTGAAGGCGGAAGATATTTTTGCACGCAGTTTTCCTTTATGAGCCATATCTAGTGTATTATCTATATCGAGCGTTCTTACGAGATTTTCAAATTGCTTTTCCGTGTCCGGAATTTCTACGCCTTCGATTTGTATCCCGATAAATTCTTTCAATCTGTCAAGCAACTCTGCGATTCTGATACGGACTGCATCAGGCCTTGAACCTGTGATTTCAGAAATTCTGGAAATGGTAAGATTTTCAAAAAATCTCAGGATTACAATGGTCTGGTCTTTTGGGTTAAGTTTTAAGATAGCGCTGTGCAGCAGCGGCCAAGTGATTGTATCTGATTCGGAGTCCTGAGCTTTGGGCATCTGTTGTGTTTTAAGATACAAGTCTATTTTCGTGGTAGCTATGATGTACAGCCAGTTGGCAAATTCTGCTCTCGTTTTTCCTTTGAACTTGGAGATGTTCTGAGCTGCCGACAAAAAGGCGGTGCTTGTAAGGTCCTCGGCTATTTGCCTGGAGCGGATCCTGCTGACGCAATAGCCGAATATTTTTTCGTAATATATATCATAAAGCAGCCCAAAAGCTGCGCTGTCTGCAACGGCACGGCTTACAAGTGCATCGCGAACGTTTTCTGCTTCGGCTTTAGCCATATTTTTGACCGGTCTGGGTTTACAATTTCCACGCCTTTGCAAATGCTCTGAAGCTGCGGTCATAAGCCTTTTCGACATCAGACGGAAAACAACAACCTGGAAGTTCTTTTGATGCCAGATGCTGCTGGATGCACTGACAGCAGATACCCTTGTTCGAACAGCCCGGATATGAGCAATTGCAAAGCTCAAGATTTTGCTGCTTCTTGCATTCCATTTTTAACTCCCTGAATATAATCTTAAAAACACAAAATAGTATTTTCTATGAAAAATGCAATTCTATAATATCTTTATCGCATAATTCATGGGTTCTGTGTACGTTCTGTCCGTCATGAACGCCGCTGCCCCAACAGCGGGCTGTCCTTAATTTGTCCGCAAGTTCTCTATGTATCGACTGAGCCAAATCCATCACTGTCGAGCCTTTGGACAGAACAAATGGCTCAGTCATATCGGGCTCTTGCCCCGGCTTTTTGGCATAAACCCTGATAATGTCGAGCAGCCCGAAGATATCTGCAAGCATTACATCGAGGCTTACCTTATCTTCTACCGATATCGCAACAATTTTAACCGGCCTTGCCAACTGCTTTTTCAAATTATCGATTGCGCCTGCCGGCGCCGAATCTTTCTTTGCTGCGATAATAAAACATTTTCTTCCCAGCAATTTCCCGCTCTTGTCACGTGTAGAATTACTCTCATCGAGCATCAATCTCTTTGATTCTAAAAAATCAAAGCAAACCTTAGCCTGCTCTTCGATGTTGCCAACCAGGTCTATAACAACTGCGATAAGGTCGCAGTTTCGCAGGGTATTGACCATGCCCGGCATAGAAAATTCGGCTGTTATCGGAGGCATATCGACCATCTCGATTTGTATATCTTCAAACTGTGCCATCCCAGGCGCAGGCATACTCGTTGTAAAAGGAAAATCAGCTACCTGGGCTTTGGCATGTGTAACGGCTGAAACGATAGTGCTTTTGCCGCTGTTTGGAAGTCCGAGCAAAACTACCTGTCCTGCTCCGCTTTTGGGAATATGGAAGGGGTCCGGGCCGTGTGAAGTTTTTTTCTTCTTTTCAGCGGACTCCTTAAGAGCGCTGTACTTCTTCCTCAAGTCCGCCCGCATATGATCGGTGCCCTTATGCTTTGGGATGACCCGCATCATCTCCTCAAGTGCAAGAAGCTTCTCCTCAGTGGTAGAGGCCTCTCTGAACCACTGCTCGGCTTTATGATATTCTGGTGTCAGGTTAGCAGGCACGATAATAAAAATAAAAAGTTAAAAATAAAAATTAATGTCGAATCCCGCACCTGATAACATCAGGTGCGGGATAATTTTTTATTTATTCTACAACTTTTTCAGCCACTAAGTCACCAACTTGCGAAGTTGAGTAACCCATCTTGCCGGCCGCCATACCCTTCATTTTGTTAGCTGTAACGAATTTTACAGCGTCTTCAATTTTCTTTGCCGCTTTGTCCTCGCCGAGCGTCTCAAGCATCATCTGCATCGCACAGATTGCGGCTAACGGATTGATAACTCCCTGTCCGGTATATTTCGGTGCGCTTCCGCCGATAGGCTCGAACATTGAAACGCCTTCGGGATTAATATTTCCGCCTGCTGCGATGCCCATTCCGCCCTGTGTTATCGCGCCGAGGTCAGTAATAATATCGCCAAACATATTGCCGGTAACAATTACATCAAACCATTCAGGATTTTTA
>CAYTQR010000054.1:0-11440 GCA_964440045.1 uncultured Planctomycetaceae bacterium
GACAGTAAGCGTTATACCAACATTCTTGAATTGCGTGGTTGTCAGTTGTCCACCACTTTCGGTTTGGGACGTTTCCTGATACGGTATTTCCTCGACAGATTCGATAGAAGCTGTCTGGCTGCTTAAAACCATCACTCGCGGACTGGCAAGAATTTCAACATTGTTCTTCTCCTGCAGCATATGGATAACATTTCTTATATCTCCCCAAAGAATACTGAAGTCCGAACCTGTACCGGTGGTCAAAAACCCTGCGATAGCATTAGTGGTAGTGGATGATTCAGGAGTAGCAGCCAGACGATTTGTAAAACCAAGACTCTGCCTGAAAGAAGTCATATCGTGCCCCTTATTTTCAGTGGAATTTTCTACGTTAAGCATATCCCAATTTACACCTATTTCGGTATCATCATTGAGCTTGACATCGACAAGAACTACTTCAATCATAATCTGGTCCGGTTTTTTGTCGGCCTGGCAAATCTGAGCTAATATTTTTTCAAGGTTTTCATTCGTATCACAGATTATCAGAGAATTACTCTTGGCATCCGGCGTCATACCGCCCCATTCACTCGACATATTCTCAATAGACTCCGAAAGACTCGTGGCATCGAGGAACTTTAGCGTTGCCGTTTTAACAAAGAGATCCGGTTTTGGCCCTGTCGGCGTTGCTTTCCCCTGCGATTGTGCTGCCGGGGCAAAGCGGGCAAAAGGATTGTCCTGTTGTAATGCTCCAGGGTCAATCTCGTCAGCGCCTTCGGAATAAACAGTAAAAGCAAGGCATATCAGTATCAGTGCCGTTAGAACCACTATCCTTTTATTTTTTTGAATCAACATTGTTTTGAATCTCCTTAATGTCTAATGTATATATGCTCAAAGTAGTGTCACAAGTAAGGTAACTGCTTGTTATATCCTTCATCCTGAGATTTATCGAATCAATCCAGACCTTAGTTGTTCTGTTCTGAATCGTATTTAAAAATCCTATTATATTTTCGTATCTTCCCAGAAATCGCATATTGACTTGATTTTGATAGAAATGGATACCAACAGAGCTGTTATCCTTCACTGCAACCTCTTTTACGGGCGAATGTTTAAGATTTACAACCACACAGCCGCTTTTTTCAGCTACCGACTGAAGGCTTGCAAGAAAGTCTTTTGCCTGACCCGCATTAAACAAATCCTGTTTTTGCAACTCAAACTGCTGTACAAGTTTAGCAAGATTTCCACTGCTGATTCTCTGTTTTCTGTTCATTGCTATGCTTATTTTTTTCATCGATTCCACCGTGTCCCGGTATTTCTGAGCAGCTGCAAGATACCGTGTTTGAGGCATAACAAACCAGTTGTACATTGCAATTATGAATATAGCCAATATAGCCGCAACTAACGTATTACTTTTGGACTGACCTATATTTTTCATAAACATATCAATCCTTTTTTATCTCTTCGTCATTGGCAAGGGAGCAACTTATCGAATAATCGATTAGGCCGTTACCATACTTTCTATTTTGTACTGTATCTGAAAGACGTACGGAATTTACGATTTTACACATGCCCAACCGGTCAACAAAATCATTTACAGCGTCATAACCGACAGCCAGACCTTCAATCTGTATTTCCGATGAATCCTGTGTCCGCAACTTTTGAATCTGTACGGCCCGGGGGGTATGTTTACCCAGTTCAGTCAGCATAAAGGCCCAGTCGTACCAGATTTTCTGCTCAAATACGGTTTTAATGGCATCGATGCCCGCAGCAGCTCGTTGGAGACCATCGTTAATAACGGCTTGTTCACCGGCTAATTGTTTTAGGTTGATATTCTGTCGGAATTGGCTCTTCTGGTAAAGCTCAAGGCTGACGTTTCTGGATGCATTTACCAAAAACATTATATGCATAAGCAGAACCAGAAAAACCATAGCGGCAACATTGATAATTATCAGCAGTTGTTTTCTCGCTTTTTTAGTTAAGACGATTTCTTTCGGCAGTAGATTCAGCTTGATTGTGGTTTTGTTTTCGTCTAACAGTTTCATAGCTGCTCCCGCGGCCACTGGCGAAATCTCCTGGTTATTATCCACCTCTATCGCTATACCCATCAAGTCGTTTTCAAATGCTGCAACCTCAACGTCTTGCCGCATAATTTGACTCTTAATTTCGTCAACTATTTCGGCGCTGTACTTGTTTTCCGGACAGCAGGCGATAAATATCTGCCAGTTTTCTGCACTCGAACCTTTTTCAAGTTCATGAAACTGGATTACCGATTCAATTTCCCGGTTAAGCCAGTTACCCCGCTCCTGCGAGCTGACGATATCAGTCTCAAACTTTTTTACTCTGAGAAAATCAAGTTCCTGTCTTTCAAAGAGACACAAATTCAGAGTATCATCCCGTACAAGCAGGAATATAATATTTTGTTCTCTTTGCGGTTTGATTATCATATCGTAACATATCCTGATAAAACCTGCGACAGCCGGCTCAACCGCCATAATATTTATATTATCTTTTTCTATCGCATTTACCGTCGCGCTCAAATGTTCGCTTTGTGTTGCTCCTACAAGCACTCGCTTTGTTTTGACATCAGACGATTTTAATCCGCAGTAATCCATTTCAATATTTTTCAGAGGTAAAACCGCATACTGTTTGACTTCATTTTGCACAAACCTTCTTACTTCGCCGGGCGACGAATCCGGCATATCCAGTATCTGTAAAAGAACCGGCTCAGCACAGATACTCAGCGCCGCATTGGCAGTCCCGAATGTGCCGGCAATTTTAAATTGTTTCAGCGCTCTTGTAAGCGCCGCCTGGTCTTTTACAAGCCCGTTGTTTACTATCGTCGCCTCAAGCGTCGCTCTTCCGCATCGTATGACCTTTATCTGCTTACCGCGTTTTCGCAGTTCTACAAAACTGATAGCGTTGTTGCAGATGTCTATGCCAAAGACTTTCCTGCGAATATCTATGCCAAAGGCTTTTTTTCTTCTTTTTGCCTTCATTCGTTTATCCTGTACTTGTCTATGCGAATCACATAGGAACCTGTATCGACAGTAACATCAGCCTGGACATTAGCTACGAATCCCTGCGGTGAGATGCCTCTCGAGGTAAAACCCGGATTTGGCAGCGAGCCTGTTACTGAAACAATATACGAACCGCCCCCAAAATTCCCACTGAAAGAACCAGGCAGAGAATGGGTGGTTCGGGCCCGGGCAAAGGCATCGGCAAGACCTGCTTCTGCAATCGCAATTGCCTCGGCCGAGAAAATCTCATTTTTCATAAGCTGCAACTGCTCGACATTCATCTGAAGCATCCCCCCTACAAAAGCAGTCAAAAGCGCTATGGCAAAAAGCACAACAATCAATATTGACCCGTTATTATTCTTCTTTTTTCTCATAACAACTCTGCCTTAAGGTCTTATCAGGTCATCATAACAATCGTCAGTGGTATTGGCCGGGGCTATCCCAATTGTAAGCATCCTCGACTCGTTCGCTGCGGTAAGTGAGAAATTCGAGGTTCCGGTATCGCCGCTGTTTGACAGTCTGCTGTATCCGGCACCGCCCGAAACTGTGCCTGCACCGGTAGCGGTAGGATAGGGAGCTATCGCAAGTGTTACAGTTATGTACCCCTCGTAATTTCTAAGCAAAAAATCAGCGAAGTCGCTGGAACCAGCGGTCTCCTGACACTTGTATCCAGCACCACCTGAACATCTGCCACTGCTACCGTTCCTGTCCATTGTGATAGTCTCATAGCCGTTATCCTCCAGTCCCGAAAAATCCGGCCACCACCACCAGATATCGTCATCATCAAAACCGCCTATGCAGACAATCATTGCATTATTAACTGTCGTAGTTATTGTCGGGCAGTCCGGTGAACTGGAAGAGCCGTCATCAATTGCCGAGACATCGATAGGGCCGGTGGAATCATGGCCGGTGAAACGCATTATCCAGCCATAGGCCCTATCGCTGCCTGACCAATCAAATCTGTAATTGGTTGGCTCTGAACTGCCTGCTATCTTATACCAAACACCCAGTGTCACATCATTATGACGCTCGTCTTGCTTAATTAGTATCCAGCCGCCTGGAGGTGAAAAAGGCAAACTATCATCGTCAGTAACAACCGCAGCGATTAACAGATCGCCGTTGCTCGTACCGCTTGGTTTATCAATGTATATACGATTCCTGTTGCTATTTACCTTTTCCTCGCTGAAATTCATATATGTAACTTGGGCAACACTCGTGTCCGCTGTAATCGTAGAATGGTCGGGCAGCAGATTCGGGTCATCCGTTATGATATCGTTATTATCAAACGCTCCAAGACGAAGAATCAGACAATTGTCGGATGTAGTAGTTACAGCAGGGCTGGTTGGTGAAATGCTGTCCTGTCCGCCGGGCATGGAAACATTAATCGGGTTGGTAGTATCATGGCCGGTAAATCGCATTATCCAGCCGTATGCCTGCTGCAGGTTCCCCGACGACCAGGAGAAAGTATGATTTAAGGACTCCGAGGCATCGGCCAGTTTCCACCAAGCGCCTAACGTAGTCTGGCCAAGATAACTACCGATGTCAATTTCGTTCCAGCCTTCACCGCCGGACGGCGATAAAGAGAATTCTGTATCGCCATCTGTGGCAACTGCCGCAATGAGCAGGTCGTTCTCTTCCGTAGCAGCAGGCCTTGGAATAGTAATAGACGTATCCTCGGAACTAACTTTAGCCTCTTCGAATCCCTCATACGCAATTCCGGAGATGATAACATTATCAATCACAGCGGTGCAGAGAGTTCCATCATTGTGGCTTGTGACAGCCAGGCCGACAAAGATGTTGCTTGCCATATTGACTGTAGCGCTGCCAACATACGTCCAGGTCGCACCATCTGGTGAGTCATAACCACTAAAGAGATTACCTTCGCGAACCAATTTAACCCAATAAGGCGCTGTCACGCTGCTCCCTGCCGTATGGCTGCTGTTACCACCTGTGTTCCTTCGCCGCTGGAAAGCTGTGCCGTTGCCGGGCGTAACAACCATCATAGCGTGTCTTGAGTTTGCATTGAGTGTTTCACGGAACATCACACCCGCTTTGGCCCAGCTATTTGTATTTTCGACGCTAACCACCCGGGCAATGATTCGGCCATCACCGCTGAAGTACTGATAGACATAATGAAATTCATCGGAACGATTCCAGATGTCTCTTCCTGAAGCATCAATAGTCCAGACACATTCGTTTGAATCGGCGGTTCCTTCGGCAGCTACATTTCCGATATCCTGGTTGAACCAGACCTGGTCGGTGGCATTTGTCTGTATGAAAGCCTGCGATTTGAAGGTTTTATCTGTGCCGAGTGCATCACTGTTTGTAAAATCCGTCTCGACTTCTACAAGCCGAATCTCATTGGCGTCAGTTGTTTTTCCGACAGTAGGATAGATTTTATAGCAGCTTATCTGAAATCTGCTCACCGGTCCTGCCAATTGCTCTTCGCTTCCAACAACACCGTAAGCAACATATCCGCCGGAGAGCATATAGCGTTTTGTAACATCGTTATTATCCTGAAAGGTTATAAAGCCGCTGGTTTGGCTATCGGGGCTGACGGAGACAATCCGCTTCGCTGCAGAAATATTTCTGGTAATATGCTCTGACAGTACCCTGCCGTTCTGAATAATCGCGGCTCCCGCTTCAGCCACTGCCCAACTGTCCCTGATAACCTTGAACTGCGGCACAATTGCCGCAAAGATAATCACGATTAAAGTAAAGGCAACCAACAACTCAACGAGAGTAACACCCTTACGTTTATTCGACCAATCATATTTGCCTTTTACTTTGCGCATTATTACACCATTTCTACACTTTACTTCTTTAAGGGTATCGGCTTACAAACTATTCGTGCTAACCCAAATTCATCGTTCATATACAGAAAACAAAAACTCTAAAAAGCCCAATTTCGTAACAACAAGTTTTACTTTTATGGGACTTATCATCACGATTATCAAAACATTGCCGGCACAATTGAAAAAGTCCTATAATTACTTATGTTGGAATGGTTCCAACCCCCAACATAAAGTTGGGGGCTAAACAACTCATCGCGCAGTTTGCTTATCAATTCTTTTTTTGTTAAAATCCCGCTTATGGAAAAACGGATTTTAGACCTTACCGGTCACTGGCAGTTCAAAGAATACCCTGCATCTGCCAGACGGATGCGCGACCTCGATGAGCAGTCCTGGCTCGATTGCTCCGTGCCTTCATCGATTTACACTTGTCTTGTTAAGGCCGGTGTTATTAAACTTTCAGATTTGAACTCCAATCCGCAGGATTTTTTATGGCCCAGCGAAAAGCCGTGGATATTTCAGAAGATTTTCGATTTGTCGGCGGAATTTTTCGAGCTCGACAGGATAGAGCTCGTCTTCGAAGGTCTCGACACTTTCTGTCAAGTCTGGCTCAATGACAAACTCGTAGGACGAAGCGATAATATGTTCTGCTTATACCGTTTCGACGTAAAAACACTTCTTAAGGAGAAAAACAACCGTCTGCTTGTAAAATGCGATTCGCCGATTGAGGTGGGCAACCGTCTGATGAATCGTTTCGGTATGCTTGGCCGGGATGATTGCTCTCTGCCGCTCAGGTCTTATGTCAGGAAAGCACAATGTCAATTCGGCTGGGACTTCGCCCCGCCTTTGCCGGGTTGCGGCATCTGGCAGGCCGTTCGCATTGAAGGTCTCTCTGCTGCCTGTTTGCGGGACATCCATATAAGAACCATTGAAGCCGATGACGGCAGAGCCGACATCAGGATTTCCGCAAGAATCGAAAAATTTATCAATCAGTCTTCAACGAGTTGCCGCTTGACAGTTTTTAACCCTGCCGGCAATATCGCAGCTAAGGGGGAACTTGACTTTAGCGACAGAAACAATATCTCTACTGTATTAAAGATAAAACCTGTATCTCTGTGGCAGCCGGCCCTTTATGGCTCCCAGCCGATTTATGAACTAAAGGCCGAGCTTTTCAGCGGAAACCAGCTTATTGAAACATCATTAAAAAAATTCGGCATAAGAACTATACATCTCAATCAGTCATCCGAGAAAATCGGCAGTTCATTCGAGTTTATAGTGAACAATCATCCCGTTTACGTTCGCGGTGCATCGTGGATACCGGCATCGCTATTCATCGGCTCAACTACCGATAGCGACTATGAAAGGATACTAACAGCGGCAAAAGAAGCTAATATCAATATGCTTCGTGTCTGGGGCGGCGGAATTTATGAAACCGAAACATTTTATAATATCTGTGACCGGCTCGGCATTATGGTCTGGCAGGATTTTGCATTTGCCTGTGCGTACTATCCTGACCGCTCGTGGTTTGGCCGAATGATAAAAACCGAAGCAACTCAAAACATAACCAGACTACGCAATCATCCATCGCTTATGCTCTGGTGCGGCAATAATGAAATCGACTGGCAGCACACCACAGGCGGAATCGGCAAAGGCAAAAAATTTTACGGCAGGAGCATTTATCATAAGTTACTGCCGGGCTTAATACATGAGCTTGACCCGGATAGGGATTATATTCCCTCAACGCCGCTGGGCCCCGCCAAAAATCCAAATGAGCCGTCAACCGGAACAGTTCATCAGTGGAATATCTGGTCCGGCCTTGAACCCACGGACAATTATCTTGTCGATTCGCAAAAAACCCCTCGTTTTGTCGCTGAATTCGGTTTCCAGTCGCTGCCTGACAAAAAAACATTACAAAATTTCATGTCTGATAAGAAATTACATCCCGCCTCGGAGAAAATCGAGAAATATAACTATCAGCCCGGCGGCCAGGGGCGTCTGCACTACTACATAAATGAACTTTTTCGCCCGCCGAAAAACATTAACGAATTCATATATCTCTCGCAACTGACACAGGCAAGAGCCGTCCGCAAAAATGTGGAGCACCTCCGCTGTCATTCAGGCATTAACAACGGCGTACTATTCTGGCAATTAAATGATTGCTGCCCCGCTATAAGCTGGTCGTGCATTGACTCTCCCGGTCGATTCAAGGCGCTTTACTATTATGCAAAAAGGGTTTTTGCTCCTGTCCTTATAACAGTATCCGCAAAATATGACAGCGCCCCGATATTGCACAAAAAAACAATTACTTCATTAACTGTCTCGATAATAAATCATTCGTCCAAGCCACTGACGGGACTTTTTAACTGTTGTTTGAATAATATGAACTTGAAATCAATAGATAAATTCCAACGGCCCATTTCAGTCAGCCCCGATGATGTAATATCTTTTTCGCTGCCATTGTCATTCGTTCAGCCCAAAGAGCCTGAAGGCTATTTTCTTTATCTTGTCCTGGAAAATGATAAGGCCGAAACTGCACAGAACAGTTTCTTTTATCTTCCTGATAAATATATTAATTGGCCGATTCAGAAAATCAATATTCAATCCAGACAAATCGATGGTTATAACTGGCTTTTAAAATTAAGACCCTTAACTGCAATAAAGGACCTTTATATAGATACGTCGTTCGATGCGGAATTAAGTGATAACTTTTTTGATTTGCTTACGAATAAACTTAAAACAGTAACTATCCGTACCGAAGAGAGAATTGACAATTTGCCGGATAAGATTTCTTTAGGTTCTGTAAATTCGATTTTCACAACCTGACGAGACCCTGCCAATAAATGGCAGGGCTAATCTTTATCTCCTTTACCACCTTCTTGCTATCTGGCTATGCAGTGTTATTTCAATCTCACCGGCTGCCAGCGAGCTGTCGTCGTTTTGGTCCCGACCGACCGAAACGCTGATTGCCTTAAGGTTACTATTGACAGACGTCTCGGTGACATTACAAAGATATGAAGTGCCTAAATCTGTGTCATTTTCGTTGAAATTTTTACCGAAATTATAAAGCGATGCTGCCTTTATGTGATTAAGTTTTGCCTGAGCAAGACAGAGACTTTGCGTTCTTCTTTCGATAATGACAGAATTGAGATTTGATTGTGTAAGACCTTTTAGAATCGGCACAATTGCAATTGTCAGCAGTGCCACTGCCACAATGACTTCGCTCAGAGTAAACCCATTTTCGGTCATTGTTCTTCGCATTTTACCATTCCTGTAGCGGTAACAACCGATATCACATAAGTTCTTCCGCCTCCGCTAACGGTAAGACTATCGGTGTCGCCGGCCCTGTAACCAAGCGGTTTGAATATGAAATCATCTGCGCCGGTGCAGGAGACACTGGAATCTATCGAACCTGTGTCATTAACATCACTTGTGCTAATATTTATAATTTGATACCCGGTATAGCTTCCAGCGCCTGTCATATCAAGTCGGAATCCCTGCGGATAGTTCGCGGCATTTGAGATAGCAAGACTTCTGGCGTACCGTATAGCTGCTGTGATTTTGCGTGCTGTTGTCTGAGTCTTTCCGGCAGTAATGAGCGACAGCCCCATTCTTGGGACAACTACAAACGTCATCACGCCAAGAATGAGCACAACGACTATCAGCTCAACGAGTGTAACGCCATTTCTTGAAGTTGCCATAATTGCTCCCGACAAAACAAAAAGGCGGCTCTTAAGCCACCCTTTTCGTTATCGATAACGAATCCGTTTTTTTTGTTTTAAATCGTATCGCTGCAAATCGCAGGCCATATTATTAGTGGTCGCACGTTACTCTATAGTTCGCGCCCATTTCGTAAGTGCCGTCAAGCGGGCAAACCGGTGCACCATCAGGGAAGTAATTAGGATCGTTAGTAACCTCACCCAGCGCAGTGGGGTATGAGCCGTCGGATTGTCTTGATGCATAGATTTCAATCTGCGAGTTCATAATATCAATGTTGGTGTCACAGGCATTTTGTTTTGCGGTCTCCGCACTTTGCGAAATTCTCGGTATGGCTATCGCGGCAAGTGCACCAAGAATCAACACTACGATCAGCAACTCAATAAGAGTAAAACCTTTTCTTGACTTCATTATTATCTCCTTAAGACTAATTTTTTAATTGTCCAAATTCAGTAAAATTACAAGTTTACCCTGCTATTCTGTTAAATTATAATAATTGCTCGGCATAAAAACCGTGCTACTTTTGAAAAATCTCATTTTAAAGGCCTATTTATTTTAAATGACTCATATAATCGAACATCGGCATATATACCGCCATCAGTATAAGTCCTATAAGTGCACCCATGCCAAGGGTCAGTATAGGCTCAAGTTTTACAAGCATAGCATCCAGCATCCGCTCAATATCCTTTTCCATAAAGTCAACACCCTTGTTAAGCATCTGCCCCAGCACACCGGCCTGTTCGCCCGAACTTGCAAGCTGAGAAATAATCGGCGGGAAAATGCCATGTTTCTTAAGCGACTCAGCCATACCGCTTCCCGTCTGCACTGATTTTTGTAAATCAAGGCTTATCTCAGTCATTTTTTCATTGTTTATCACAAGACCTGAGACCTGAAGGGCTTTTATTATCGGCACACCGGTCGAAATCAGCATGGCAAAACTTCTGATAAAATTTGATGACGCTATCATCCTGTTAAGTCTGCCGAATACCGGCATAGAATACTTAAAACGATCCCATTTATTCTTGACATACTTATTTTTTCGCAAATATATGCAGATAATCGGCACAGCAATAGCCAGGCCAAGCAGGAGCGGCCACCATCGTGTCATAACAACGCTAAAGAAAACCAGCGTCTGTGTGGCAAACGGCAGAGGAACACCGAGCCCCTTATATATCTTTATAAATACCGGTACAACAAAAAGCACCAACGCCGTGATTATGAGGAAGCACATAATTATAACAATGACCGGATATGTAAAAGCGCTTTTAAGCCTATTAGACAAATCTACCTTTTTTTCAAGATACTTTGCGCTTATATCGAGGCTCTCAGCGAGTTTCCCGCCGGCCTCACCAGCCTCAATCATCCCCAGAAAGAAATCCGAAAATACTTTTCGGTACTTACCAAACGAATCTGTCAGAGATAACCCGTTTTCTATATTCTGTTTTACATCGCTAATAATGAGCTTTAATGCTCCTTTTTCAGACTGACTTTCAAGCGTATCAAGGCACTGTATAATTGAAAGCCCCGCTCCGCACATACCGGCAAACTTATATGTGAACGCAACAATATCGGTCTGGCTTATTTTGCTGCTGCCGAATGTAAACGCCGTCCCTCTCTTTTTTGCACGTACAAGACGACAGTCGATTTTGGCAAGTTCATTCTTTAGCACCGATACACTGCCTATATCTTCATATACGCCGCTGAAGACCGCTCCCGTTTCATCTCGAGCTGTATATTCGTAAATCGCCATTAGTCCACATGCATATCAACCACCTGCCACAATTCTTCAATAGTGGCATTCTGCGAAAGAACCTCTTCGACACCACTTGCCTTTAAGGTTTTCATTCTCTCTTTTATCGCCTGTTCCTTAATCTCGGCATCGCTTTTACCATCAACTATCAATTTGCGTATCTGTCCGGATATGGTCAGGATTTCATATATAGC
>CAYTQR010000055.1:0-11314 GCA_964440045.1 uncultured Planctomycetaceae bacterium
CTATACTGCAGCCCGCCGAACTCCGTAGCCAACTTCGGCAAAACTTTTTGACGCAGTTCCGTATTAATTGCCCCGCCAATATCGCCTCTGCCAACGGCCTGGTCCACATCAGCGGTAACAGTAACAACCCTTCTGCGATCGACCCTGTCAATAGTCGCATATCCTCTGCCGTATTTGACATTTGCAACCGTTTTGAACGGAATCTCTGTCCCATCAGCCAGACGTATTCGCATATTTTCCACATCTGCGATACTTTTTCGTTCAGCTTTCGGGTAGCGAACCATAACACGAATATCGTCCCTGCCGCGCTGTATCCTCTGTGTTCCTCTCCATAAAACCCCTGCCTGACCTGTCTGGCCAAATCGGAAAGCGTTAAACCAAGCATGCTGCCGCTGTCTTTAAGCGACAGCTGTAATTCTGTCTTGCCCGGCTCAAAACTGTCGGCAACCTCACTAACGCCTGCATAACCTTTTAAAATCTCCTTCAATCTTTCGGAAACTACAAGAAGTGTATCAAAACTCTGATGAGATAACTCTACGCTTATGCTGTCTCCGGCGCTGAAAATTTCCGACATAAACGTCAAGGAAGAAACGCCCGGCAAGTCCACGACAATTTCACGCCATCTGTTTTTCATATCAACACTTGAAACTTTCCGTTCCTCACCGCTTATCAATTCAACATTAATCTCGCCGAGATGCCCCTGCCCGGAATCTCCAACACCCGTCTGAACAGGCCCGTTCCTGGAAGCCGATGGATGAACACCGACGGTTGCGGATATATGTTTTATGACGGATGTATCACCGCGATGTTTGGCATCAAATTCTCTGCGGACCTGCTCTGCGGCGGCTTCCAATTTTCCAACAACCTCTTCAGTCTGCCAGACAGGTGTGCCGACAGGCATTGTTAAAGTCGCCACTATATTGTCAGCCTCAACCCTCCCGATAAACGAAAACCCGATATAACCTCCGGCAATAAAGCCTATCGTCAATATGAAAATCGCAATACCAATACTTAAAGTTACATACCGCCATTTAACAGCTTTAACCACGGCATCTTTGAATCGTCCGTTAATAAATCTCTCAAGCCCGTGACGGGTGTAAACATGAAGCTTATCTAAAAAACGAGTAATAAAATTAGCTTTGAATCGTCTGTCAGACGAAAGGTGTGCAGGCAGTATCAACAACGCCTCAGCCAGCGAGATTAACAGAACGCTCGAAACAACTATTGGCAAAACTCGCAGAATCTTGCCCATTATTCCTGTCGTATACGCCAGCGGCATAAAGGCAAAAACAGTCGTTAAAACCGCCAAAACCACCGGTATCGCCATTTCCTTAACGCCCTTAATCGCAGCGTCGGTGCCTTTCATACCTTTCTGCCGATAGTTAAATATATTTTCGCCAACAACAATAGCATCATCAACTACCAAACCAAGCGACATAATAAACGCGAAAAGTGACATCATATTTATGGATATTCCCCATATCGGCATAAACCAAAACGCACCCATAAAGCTAATCAGAATCCCCATAGCTATCCAGAACGCCAGCCGCAAATCAAGAAATAGCGCCAAACATACAAAAACCAGAACCAGGCCAAAACAGCCGTTACGCAGAAGAAGATTCATACGCGATTTTAGTATCGCCGAATCATCTTCCCAAAGCGAAAGTGAAACACCTTTCGGAAGCAATTCGGATTTGCGTTTGACATATTCCTTAACCGTTCGGGCAACATCAAGAGCATCCTGCTTGCCGATTCTGCTAACCTTTATTTCAACTGCTCTCTTGCCGTCAAACCTGGTGTAAAGGTCTTTATCCTCGAAACCATCACGAACAGTAGCTATATCGCCAAGCCGAATTTTTGTCCCGTCTTTTCGGCTCAGTACAATAATATTTGAGAATTCTTCGCCGTAATATTTCTGCCCTTCCGTTCGCACAAGAATTTCCCCACCGGAAGTTTTTACCGACCCTGCCGGTATATCTATCGAACTGGCGCTGACGATATTAGCAACCTCATCGAAGCTGAGCCCGTAACGCCTCAAATCTTCTTCCGAAACCTCTATCGCTATTTCATAAGGGCGAACGCCCCAGATAGCAACCTGGCTGATATCAGGCTCGGCCGTAAGGTCGTCGCGAATTTCCTCGGCAAGAGTTTTTAGCGTCTTTTCCTTAACATCACCATAAAGCACTATGCTAATAACCCTGTTTGTCGTCTCAATCTCTGATATAACCGGTTTTTCCGTTTCTACCGGAAAAGTTATTATGCGGTCAATCGCAGCTTTAATGTCGTCAAGCACATCTTTGATGTCGGAATACTCTTCAACTTCAACAATCGTTAGCCCGCTGCCCTCGCCGGCTTTTGAGGTAATCCTCTTTATGCCTTCAATGCCTGCTATCGCCTCTTCAACACGAATGCAAACACCCTCTTCAACATCCGCAGGCGATGCACCGCGGTAAGGAACCGTTATAGTTATCATATCCAGCGAAGTCTCCGGAAAGACTTCCATCTTGATTGTAAAAATAGTAAGCAGTCCGCCTGTTATTATCAAAAGCATCAGTAGATTCGCAGCAACAGGATTAGTCGCAAACCATGCAAGTATGCCTTTTCTTTCTACTTTGTTTGAATTTGGCTTACTCATTGATTATCCGAAGCAACTCTTATCTTCATACCGTCAATCACAGCATCAACGCTGCTTGTAACAATTTCTATTTTATCTTCGTTATCAATCTTTATATAAGCATATTTATCATCAGTCCTGACAACATTAGCCGTCTTAATATTAAGGATGCCGTCACTTATAACCCATAATTCATCTGCATTGTGAACCCAGTCTCTTTTGACGGCGAATGCATTCTCAAGAACTTTACCTTTTATATCTACCTCTACAAACATGCCGGGTATAAGGGTATCTCCAGCCGGTGCCGATTTTAAGGGGTTTTCAACTTCGACGACTACATAAACCAGTCTTGATGTTTTATCAACTTTGCCGGTAGTTCTTTTAATAACACCATTGAAAATCTTTTCGGCTCCTGCAAAAGCTGCTTTTACCTTTACAGAACTATCCGGTATATCAAACCATGCCAGTTCTCCATCTTCCAGCGGCACTTCTATTTCTACTGCATCGACGCTATATGCGCTGCCGACAGAGACACCAGCCGTTATAAACTGCCCGAGGTCAACATTCTTGGCGGTAATACGAACATCTATCGGCAGTGTAATACTGGTTCTTTCCAAATCGAGTCCTGCCTTTGCAAGAGCTGCTTTTGTCGAATCAAGTGCGGCCTGGGTCTGGCGGATTTGAGGTTCTCTCAATACAAGCGCAGAATCGGGCTCGGTGCCGGGGTTAATCTGCTGCCATTCTCTTTTGGCAACAGCAGCTTCGGATTTTTCCATGTCGAGATTTACTTCTGCCTCGGCAACCTTGGCCCGAGCCTGTTCAACTACAAGGGCAAAATCTCTCGGTTCTATCTGAAACAACTGTTGGCCGGCTGCAATAAAACCGCCTGCTCTAAATTCAGGATTTATCGAAACTATCTTACCTGAAATCTGCGGCACTATCTGAACCTCTGACTTGGGTTGGACGGAGCCATACCCTTTGATAACCATTTCGATATCACAAGGCTCCAAAATCTCTGTCTTGACCAGCGGCGCAAGTTCCGGGACGTCCACTTTCGCGGGCTTTTGGCGAGTTATTGTCATTAAAGTGGCAAGCAGAATACCGGCTAATATTATGCCTATTGAAGTGGAAAGCTGCTTGTGTCTTTTGCAGAAATCAACTGCCAGCGCATACCATTTTTTTGCGTTCTTTTTTAGCCACTGCAATTTTTCTATTACAATTATTTTTATTTTGTCTTTGTTCATATTGAAATTTCCTGTTGCTTAAATTTCAGCCTGTCCAGTCTCCGCCCAGGGCAAGGAACAGATTAACCCTTGCGTTCCAAATTCGGCCCTTGAGTATCGCAAGAGACTCTGCGGCTGTGTTTCTTCGTCTTTCAGACTCGAGCACAGTAAGAATACTCTCCACTCCCCTCTTGTACCTTTCCCTCGCAAGTTTCTCTGCTGCCTGTGCCTGGTCAAATCTAATTTCCGCGAACTGCAATTTTCTGCGAAGCAAGTCTTCCGTTACGGCCTGGTCTTCAACCTCGCGCATCGCAATAATTACTGTTTTAGCATATTGAGCGGCCAATTCGGCAAATTTTGCCTCGTCCCACTCGACCTGAGCCTTTAGCTGGCCTCCCTTGAATAACGGCTGAGAAATACTAATCAGCGTCGAGTAAATCCAGGCCTGGTCAACAAATACCAAGTCAGAAGTGTTAGAACTCCAGCCCATCGAACCGGTAAATGTCAAATCCGGATAAAGTTTCGCGGTGCTCTCGCCTATTTTTTCATTTTGAGCCTTTAGTTTCAGCTCTGCCTCAACAATATCCGGCCTGCGCTGCAGCAAAGTCGCAGGCAATCCGACGGGTATAGCCTGCGGCAAAGGCAAATCGGTAACAGTCGGCTCGAAAGCTTTTGATTTGCCCGGCTGGGCAACACAAAGCACATCGAGAGCACTTTCAGCAAGTTTAAGCGACAATTCTATTTCAGGCTCGGCAGCCTGGGCCGCTGCAAAATTTTCTCTGGCCAACCTGACATCAACCGGACCGACAAGACCGAGTTTGTACCTGCTCTCGACAATATCAAGGGTCTTGCCAAGACTTTGTGTATTAGCCTTTGCTATGGCAAGCCTGTTTTGTAAGGTCGCGATATTCACCCTCGCATTTACAACCGAGGCTATTAACGAATTTATAACGGTATTTTGATAAGCCTGGGCAGCAAGCAGCTCTTTTAATTCTGCTTCTTTTGCATGCTTTAGTTTGCCGAACAGGTCCAGCACATAACTTATAGAAAGCTCATTGGTATATGTTCTTGTCTTAGCAACGACTGCTGTACTTTCCAGAGACGAACCGGGCGGGCCTGTGCTTTTTCTAACTAACTGGTTGTCGGAACTTATCGTAAATGCAGGCAGAAGTTTGCCTCCGGCTATTTTAAACTCCGCCTCTGCCTGGAGCACTTTTGCCGCTGTTATTTTCAAGTCGTAATTGTTCTTAAGAGCCGTTTCCACAAGCTCGTTTGTCCTCTGGTCTTCAAATTTTTCCCACCATCGGCCGGGGCTATTCGTATCCTGCGTATATTCATCATTTTCAAACGACCAACCGGCTCTGTCGGCAATCGTCGTCGGCCTTTTATATTTAGGCCCAACCGTACAGCCTGCCGAAAAACAACAAACGGCCAAAAACAAACCAAAATATACTTTATTTTTTAACAACATAGCTTTAACTGCTCATACCCTTAATGGCTGCCGAAGAAAATTCCACTATATGTTCAATGCGCTGCTGTATATCAAACGACATGAATTTCTCGCCCTCGGCACCAGAAAAGATATCTTCAGTCTGAATAATGTGTAACAATTGCCCTACTACGGATGCAATACATAAAACTATTTTGTCATCAGACAAACCGGGGCATAGCTTTTTCATCGCCGGGGCCATAAGCTGCATTACCGGCTTTATCATACTATCAATAAATTCCTGTACGGGAAATTTAGGATTCAGCATCTCCCATTTAATCATTTTCTTAAATCTCTGGCCGCTCTCATCCCGCATCAAAGGCTCCACAAAGGACTCGGCAAAGGCTTTCAGCAGTTCTTCAAGTAACAGTTTTTCCCTTTTGGCGGCTATTACATTACTTATCTTTTCAACTCGCAGTTCTCTAAGGTATTTCATCCTTCTGCGGACAACCTCAAGATATAGCTCGTATTTGCCGCCGAAATAATAATTAACAGAGGCAAGATTACAGTCCGCCTTCTTCGTCAATCGCCTTGTACTTGTCCCGTCATAGCCAAAATCGGAAAAAAGCTCCTCGCCAGCATCAAGCAGCCGCTGGGCGACATTATCTTTATTTTCGATATTGTTTGTCATTTTTGCCACCAATAATTAAACACTCGTTTCAAACTAAAGTATAAAACATATGTTTCAAAAAGTCAACTTTTAACTGTGGAAAAATTATTTATGCCGCTTGCAAAAAAGCCATATTTGTATAAAATCTCATAGTCTGAAAAAGGCTATAGTTTAGTGGTATTTATAAGATGCTATTTGCAAACAAGTTAAAGATAGTTGGGCATGAGCTTAAAGAGCACATACCTTTTACTGCTCTTGGTGCGATAACAGGCGTTATTTTTATGCTCATTTTCAGGAATATAAGCAAATCTGCCAGTCATACCCTCTTTTCGATATTCCACCCCAGCCATGTTTTGTTAAGTGCGATGGTTACTGCTGCTATGTTCAAGCTGCACAGAAAACAAACCCGTTTATGGGTAGTGCTTATTGTAGGATACGTTGGGTCGATAGGCATAGCGACTTTAAGCGATTCAATTATGCCCTACATAGGCGAGAGAGCACTTGGTCTGCATGTTCCCACGCACAGCGAGCTTCATCATCACGAATCAGAAACAGAAGATCACCACCATCATGATGGCGAAAATCACGAGTCAAAAATTCATCTTGGCTTTATAGAGGAATGGTATCTTGTCAACCCAGCCGCTTTTTTAGGAATTTTTATCGCATGGTTTCTGCCCAGAACCAAACTACCGCACGCTTCTCACGTTCTTATCAGCACATGGGCATCATCGTCCCACGTTATTATGACTGCACAGAACCAGATTACCATTACAATTGCGATGTCAATGCTTCTGATATTATTCCTGGCGGTCTGGCTGCCCTGCTGTATAAGCGATATTGTCTTTCCGCTGTTGCTTACGGACAAGCCGGTAAAACATACCCACTAATGACAGAGTTTTCTAAAGCCCGTGAAGAGGAAAAACATTATTCCTAATGAATTCTATTGTTGTTTTTAGCTGTTGGGTAATAATATCATGCTGCTGGGCGTCAAGAGGTAATTGTCTGTCCCGCAATCCACCATACCAGTCGGTACTTTCAAGCATAACACCGCCGAGACCAGCGTTGGCGTGCTTGTTTTCCAAATCAGCTCCGCAAAGTACGCTCCAGGCCAATGCCCACGCTCTTACGGTATTGTCGATATTGTAACCTCCGCCGCCTGTCATTAAAATAGGTGTATTGAAATCCAGCAGTTTATAAATAACCTCTGCGTAGGTATTATTTGTCAATTGCAAACGCGCAAGGGGGTCGCCGGCAAGTGTATCCGCCCCCAGTTCAAAAACAATAACGTCAGGCTTATAAGCCTTAATCAATGGCAAAGCTACCGCTTTGAATGCTTCCATATACGCTTTATCATCGGTTCCAATCGGCAGGGGGACATTTACGCAGAAGCCTTTTCCTGCACCTGTGCCGATTTCATCTTCAAATCCTGTTCCGGGAAAAAGCGTCCTGCCGTTTTGGTGAAACGATATAGTCATTACATCATCACGGTCATAAAATGCACCCTGGACGCCATCGCCGTGATGAACGTCAACATCAAGATAAAGAACACGTTTGCCTGCTTCGGCTAATATTAGACACCCAATCGCTATATCATTGATATAGCAAAAACCTGCTGCCAATTGGGGACCTGCATGGTGCAGGCCGCCGGACGGATTGAAGGCCAATTCAGCATCACCTGAAAGGATTAGATTGGCGCCGGTCAATGTTGCACCACAGGCCAGGACAGAATAATCATACATATCAGGGAAGATTGGGCAATCCGGCGTACCAATTCCCATATGAAGTGATTCAACACTGAAATCGCCTTTGGCAGCAGCCTGCAAAGCATCTAAATAACTGCTCGAATGGAATTTTTCAAGGGTAGTTCTTTTTGCCGGTTCAGGAGCAACTTGGCGTCTAAAATTACCCGTAAGCAGTCCCATTGAATTGATTATTTTCCGTAGTTTGCCCGCTCTGCTTATATTAAATGGACAATCCGGCGGGTACTTATATTTTTCAAGTTGAGGTGAATGAACAAAAACGGCCTTTCTTGCTGCCAAAACCTACTCCTGCTCTTGTCGTTCTGTCAAATCGTACATTATACTATAAATCTGGCCGTCAAATTCGGTTTTAACCTCAAAACCTGAGTTATGGAAAATCGCCAGCATCGCTTTATTGCTCGCCAAAACCTTAGCGTAGAAACGTTTTACGCCTCGCCGATGAGCTATTTGTGTAAGATATGCAAGCAGGAAAGTACCCAAGCCTTTTTTTTGCCATTCGTCCTGAACTAAAAACGCAACTTCAGCAGCTTGAGTCTTAGGGTCAAGATAGTACTGAGCAATAGCGACAATCTGTTCGCCGGAAACACTCGGAACAATTCCAACAATAGAGACATCCTGCCTATAATCTATATTTGTCAATTGCTGAACATCTTTATGCGGAAAGTTTATCGTCTGAGCCATGTATCGCATTTGAACAGAAGAGGCGCTTAGTGAATACAGCATTTCAGATAATGCTGTTTCGTCGGTAGGCTTAACAGGCCGGAAAAATATCTCCGTACCATCCTTTAATGTGTCGTAGTGTTCCAGTTCTTCCGGATATGAAACTTCTTCCGTATCCAATTCGATTTGGTCGGCATAGACATAGTTTTGGGCTTTTGCAGCCTGAATTAACTGTGTTCTGAATTTCGGATGCGCAATATTAACCAGTGATAATACGCGCTGTCTGATACTTTTCCCGTGTAAATACGCAACACCATGCTCGGTAACTACATAATGAACATCTCCCCGGGTCGTAACTACACCTGCGCCTTCTGTCAGGTGAGGCACTATCCTGCTGACCTCTCCATTTTTCGCAGTCGATGGTATCGCAATTATAGGTTTGCCGCCTCTGCTTCGCGCTGCACCACGAATAAAGTCAACCTGTCCGCCGATACCGCTGTAAAATCGATAGCCCAATGAGTCTGAACACACTTGTCCGGTTAAATCAATTTCCAATCCAACATTAATCCCTATCATTTTATCATGCTGGCTTATTATCTGCGGGTCATTGACATATTCGGTCGGATAAAATTCGAAAAACGGGTTGTTATCAATATAATCGTAAAGCCGTTTTGAGCCCATACAAAAGCTTGCTACGATTTTGCCGTGATTTAATGACTTCTTCGAACACGTTATAGCACCGCTTTCAATTAAATCGATTATCCAATCACCAAACATTTCGGTGTGAATACCAAGGTCTCTTTTGTCTTTTAGAAACTCCGCTAATGCCTGTGGAATACGTCCTATGCCGCATTCAATAGTACTTCCATCTTCGACAAGCCTGGCGATGTTTTGTCCGATTCGGCGAAGTACTACATCAGGCTCCGGTATTGCGGTTTCAATAATATCTTCATCATAAGGCACGAGGGCATCAATATCATTAATATGAATGAAACTGTTGCCAAGCGTTCGAGGCATATGAGCATTGATCTGGGCTATGACGTATCTGGCATTGGCAGAGGCAGACTTGACAATATCAACAGAGACGCCAAGACTGCATAAGCCGCTCGCATCAGGCACTGACACGCTAATCAGGGCAACATCTATTGGTATCCGTCCGCTTTCAAATTCACGAGGTATTTCTGACAAAAATATAGGGGTATAATCTCCAATACCTTTTTCCAAAGCACTGCGAACATTATCCGCAATGAAAAAACTGTTCATTTTGAACTTTTCACGGAACTTTTCATCGACATAAGGCGCATCCCCCATAGTCAGAAGATGGATAATATGGGCATCATAAATATGCCTGGAATGCTCAACCAGAGTATTAACAAGATGCTGCGGCTGGCCGCAGCCTGTACCAATGAATATACTGTTTCCAGGCTTAATCAATTTCATAGCAACAGCAGCATTGCTTATTTTGTCCTTATATTTTTCTTTCCAGTTAAATCCCTGCATATCTATCTTTCTAAATCAGACTTTTTCTACACTTATTCTCGCATCAACCGCAATCGGTGTCGTGCCTTCCTGCCCGACTACGTATGGATTTATATCCATTTCCTGAATCTGAGGAAATTCCATAACTAATTGCGACAGCCTCTGCAACCCCTCGGCAATCGCATCTATATCCACGCCTTTTTCGCCCCGTACTCCCTTGAGCATCTTATAGGTTCTTGTATTTATAAGCATTTGCTTGGCTTCTTCAGCGGTCAGCGGCGCCAGATAGAACGATACATCTTTAAGAACTTCCACCATTGTTCCGCCCATTCCGAACATCATCAAAGGACCAAAATGAGGGTCGCGATTCATTCCAAGAATAACCTCTCTTCCGCTTCTGCACATTTCCTGGACAAGCACGCCCAAGATATCAGCATCGGGCATCTTTTTCGGTATTCGATACATCATCAGGTCAAAAGCATCCATAACCTCCTGAGCATTTTGAAGACCAATCTTAACTCCGCCAACATCTGATTTGTGCAGAATATCCGGCGACCATATCTTCATTACAACGGGATATCCAAGCTGCTGGGCAATATTTGCCGCCTGTTCGGCTGTGGTTGCAATAGTACCTTTAGGCGTAACAAGACCGTAGGCTTCAAGTATTTCCTTCGACTCCATCTCACCAATTTCACGAACTCCCTGCCTGAGATGCTTCTCAATTATCGTCTCGACCTTTCTTCGGTTAACGCCAAACAGCTTAACCACTCTTTTTGGCCGTTTGCGCCATCTTACATAGTCAACCATTGTTTTAATCGTCAAAACGGCGCTCTCCGGAGAGTCATATTGCGGTATTCCACTGCTCCTCAATGTTTCAACGGCCTGGGCAACCTTGTCGGCACCAAGAAAAGAGGCAAAAATCGGCTTGCTGCTTTTTCGGCAAGAAGCTTTTGCTACGACTTGTGCTGTAGGAACAGCCTCAGTCATTGCCTGGGGAGTCAATAATACCAGCACAATATCTACATTAGGATCTTCGATAACTATATCAACGGCAAGTTTATATCTGTCAGCTAAGGCATCACCCAGAACATCTATCGGATTATTTACATTAGCTGCCGGCGGTAATACCTCGGCTAATTTTTTTCTCGTTTCGTCAGTTAGCTTCGCAAATACTAAACCCTGCTGTTCGATAGCATCAGCCGCCATAATCCCGGGTCCGCCGGCATTAGTAATAACAGCTACGCGGTCACCGGCCGGTAACGGCTGATTGGCAAAGGCCTGGGCGAAATCAAATTGTACTTTTATGGAAGGACACCGGACAATTCCAGCTCTGGCGAAAACAGCTTCATAAGCAGTTTCACTGCCGACAAGGCTGCCTGTGTGGGATGATGCGGCCTGAGCCCCGGCTGTGGTACTGCCGGATTTCATTAACAATATCGGCTTATTCTGGGATACATTCTCCGCCAAACCCACAAAAGC
>CAYTQR010000056.1:0-1516 GCA_964440045.1 uncultured Planctomycetaceae bacterium
CACAGCCAGACAGCGCCAATTGGAAAAATCGTAGTCGCTATCGTCGATAACGATAATGCAACGGTAAAAAGGTTCTACACCGAGAACAACGGCATCAGACTTGAATCGTCAAATCCCAATTACGAACCTATTCATACACAAAACTGCCGAATCGCCGGCGTTGTCGTAGGGCTGATGAGGAAAATTTAAATCATCTGCAGGTAAAAAGTTATACAATACTGTTGACTTTTTAAGTTCCCAATTCAATACTAATCCTATGGCAAGGATTGCTATACTGGCAGGGTTGGTATTAAGCTGTGCAGTAACAGCACGGGGAGTAGAAGAGTTTTTCTACAAAGAACTAAATCTCATCGGGGGATACTCAAATAACCAGGGGTTAATAGGCAAAGATAAGTACGAACTCAAAAACTCCATAGGGTTCGAATACTTTCGCAAATTCTCCGACCAGTACGGTGACCGACTCACCCTCGATTTGCAAATGCGGCTTAGCTACGACAGTCGGCAAAAGCACGACGACGCCTGGGCAGTGGAAATACATAACGCATGGCTGGAATATAAACTCGGATTAGGACAAACACTGCAAATAGGACATTTCGACCCTGCGTTCGGACTTGAACCGGTAGTAGATACACACGCCACGCTACTGCAAACACTGGCAATGCATACACTCGGATACAAAAAAGATTGGGGCATCGGATACAAAAGACTGCTGGGCGATTTTGATTTTCAATTCGCCGCTCAACTCGGAGCAGGTATGCCGGTGTACCGAACCGACGACAGCTATCTGCTTACGATGCGAATCGCAACACCTATGAAAGATGAGAAACAACTCGGCCTGTCACTGGCCTGCGGCAGGACACTAAACTTCAAACAGAGCCGAACGATACCAGTGCCGGATTTGATGGACGACAAAAGCACACAGAGAAAATTAATCAGCCTTGATTATCAACGGCCAATTGGGCCGTTCGGCTTTAAAGGAGAAGTAGCGACAGGCGACAAAGAAGGCACAACGGTCGGGGGAGGATTAACGGAGCTTTCCTATACACTACCAGATAATCAAAATATCACTTTTAAGCTGCAAATATCCTACTGGGCCGATATGTTAAGAAGTTCTAAAAAAACAGATGCAACAATCGCACCGGTTCTAACGTATAAGATAAACAACGAATGGTCTATGAGTGCAGGTTATTTTCATGACCTTGATGCGATGGAAAAGAAAGACCGAATAATTGTTTTGCAATTGTATTATTATGGGCTGTAATTTTATGAGAAAATTATTTTTTACCGCGATACTTTTTGGGATATCGGCAAATGTGTTCGGTGCGGTGGGATGCTCGCTTAATGACCCAGACAGGGATATAAAACGTCTGTTTCCCAAAGCAACCAATTATAAGACGGAATTTATGACGATAGAGGAAAAGGGCGGCCAGAAACTGGCTGACGAAATTCAAAAGAAACTGGGCGATAAATTCGAGCCTGTCTATGAAACTATCGACGTAGCTTATGCTTTTTATAC
>CAYTQR010000056.1:1526-11164 GCA_964440045.1 uncultured Planctomycetaceae bacterium
ACTCAAGGGCGATAAACTGCTCGGCTATGTTCATGGCGTCAATCAAAAGGGCAGGTTCGGCGGAATGCAGCTTATAATTACATCCGATACTAACGGCGTGATAAAGGATTTTTACTACCAGCGGCTCAGCTCGCCTGAAGCGAAGAAATTCAGAGACCCTGTATTTACAAAACAGTTTATCGGGATGAGCCTGGCCGATTTTTACAGGCACAAGCCGCAGGAGCAAATCAAAGACCCCACTGAAAACAGTAATTCCGATTTCAAGGCTACGCTGCGGGGGCTGCTAAAAAATCTTATACTTATGGATACATTCAAATTGAATAACAAATACGATGTTGTTTATAATGAGGTGCAGAAAAATGAAAACAAAAACGCTAACAGTAATTAGCCTGGCGGCCGGTTTTGCGATTTCGGCGGTTATTCTTTCGGGCTGCAAAGGCAAGGCTGAACCATTCGGTCAGGCGATAACGGACAAGACAATCACGTCTATCAGGTCGATAGTAATGAAACCAGCCGATTACAGCGATAAAACAATTACCATAGAGGGGAAGATAACCCGCGAGTGTCCGGTCGGGGGCTGGTTCGATTTGCAGCAGGATTCGGCCATATTATACGTTGACCTGCATCCATCCGGATTTTCAATACCACAGAAAGTAGGCAAGGTAGTAACCGTTCAGGGAACTATAAAACTTCGGGATAATCAGCCGACATTAATTGGCAGTGGAGTGGAAATAAAATGAATGTACTGTTGCTTTCAATAAAAAATCTTCGTCGTAAAAGGGTACGCTCTGTCCTGACAATCGGCGGAGTCGCTATCGCGGTCGGTGTGCTGATAAGCCTGCTGGGTTTCGACAAGGGTTATCAGAAATCACTTACTGCAAACATCGATAAGATGGGCTATCAGCTTCTTGTTACGGCAAAGGGCTGTCCATACGAGGCAGCGACAATGATGCTAAAAGGCGGCGGCGGGCTGCGCTATATGGAGCAGAAAGTCTATGACGATATCCAAAAAGACAGTCGAGTTGACAGGATATCGCCTCAACTGGCCGCGAGCGTTTTTGACCCTGATGCGCAAAAGGGTCAGGGCGGGTACGCCCTTTATATGGGCATCAGCGAAGATTATCTCAAACTCAAGCCCTGGGCGACTTTCAAATCGGGCGGCTGGTTTTCGGGCAATGATGCTAATGAAGTCATCATCGGTTACGAGGCAGCGGAGTTCGAGCAGCGTTCGGTCGGCGACGAGGTATTTGTTCCGGGCATCGACAAGATTTTAAAAGTTGTCGGGATATTCGAGCGAACCGGCTCGCAGGACGACGGGATGATGTTTATCCCATTGCTGACGGCGCAGAGGATATTCTCGCTGCCGAACAAACTTACGGGTATAGGGATAAAGCTGAAGGATATTCACCAGATATCGCAGTTCGAAGAGGATTTGTACAGTGTGCCGGAGATACAAATTATAAGTATGGCGCAGGTTCGCGGGACGATATTGAATCTTGTCTCTTCGGCGAAGGTGCTGGCGAACGCAGTTGCGCTGATAGCGATTTTCATCGCGGTAATCGGAGTGATGAATACGATACTGATGTCGGTATTCGAGCGGACGCAGGAGATAGGGATTTCAAAGGCGATGGGGGCATCCCGGCTCGATGTGTTTAAGCTGATTTGGACGGAAACAATAGTAATATGTTTTGTGGGCGGAGCACTGGGGTGCATTTTGGCGGTGGCCGGTTCGGGGTTTGTGGAATATATCATTAAAAGAATATTACCTTATGCTCCGACGGGAAAACTTGTAACGATAGAACCTCAATTACTGTTATGGGCGATAATAGGGGCTATTCTTCTGGGAATGATAAGCGGAATTTATCCTGCGTGGCGGGCAAGTTCGATGAAGCCGGTGCAGGCGATACGTTCAGCGGAGTGATTATATGGGAAAGACAATTATAAAGGCGGAAAAACTGACTAAGCTTTACAAGCTCTCGGCCGAGACGATTCACGCCGTCGACGAGGTTGATTTTGAAATACAATCCGGCGAATTTGTCGGCATAATGGGCCCGAGCGGGTCGGGCAAGACGACGCTGCTGGATATGATGGGGTGCCTGGATTCCGTCAGCAGCGGAAGGCTTGAGATACTCGGGAAAGATATTTCGCATCTTCCGGAAAGTAAACTTGTCAATGTGCGGCGGGGTAAAATCGGATTTGTATTTCAGGATTTTTCACTGATAACGACGCTGACGGCGATAGAGAATGTTCGATACGCCGGCTGGCTGGCCGGGAGAAACACATCGGTTGAAGAAGGGAAGTCTTATCTTGATAAAGTCGGGCTCGGAGGCAGGGCAAATCATCTGCCTAAACAGCTCAGCGGCGGCGAAAAACAGCGTGTGGCGATAGCCCGTGCGATTGCGGTTAAGCCGGAGATTCTTATCGCTGATGAGCCGACGGGGCATCTGGATTCAGCCAATTCTCAGGCAATAATTGATTTATTAATCGAACTTAATGCCGCCGACGGTCTGACTGTGATATTGGCAACGCACGATATTGAGCTTGGCAACCAGTGCGAAAGAATAATATCTCTTTGCGACGGAAAGATACTTGCATAATCTTACTCCGGTTTGAAAAAGCGTGAAATGGCTTTTCATCTGCAGCGGATGAGCTGGGCGGGATTATATTTAATATCAGGGGTGATTACTTTCAAGTCGTTTATGAACCGTTTGCCATCGGTCCAGTAGCCTGCAGTCGGTTTTAACGTCCGGCACTTGTCCTGAAAATAACTGTTAATGCAACCCATTAATTGTTCGCGAAGATACTTGCTGGTCATCGAAGCTAAAGCGGCAGGTAGAAAAATTGCATCGGCTTTGACGGCAAAATCAACCCTGATCTTTTTGTAAGATGTGCTCATCTCGTAACTGCTTATTCTTTCGCCCTCTTTGATAACCACAAGCTCCATATCGGAAAACATCCTCCTCAACTGCCGAACGTATCTTGTTCTTCCGCCCTGGCGGTCTATTATGAAATGATAATTGCGGTGCTGAGTGCTTTTAATTATTTCATCCATAAGGCTGCAAACCGCCCAGAAAAGCACGGTCGATTTGTTATTAACTTTTTGCACCATCTCGTTGTAATAGGCCACATCGAAGCAGAAGCTTTTGAGGCCGACAAGAGATGCGCCGATTTTTTCAAGGTTTTTGGTCAGCGCCCCGGCCGCTATTGCGATATCATCGCGGCTAAATTCGAGCGGCCGATTGCCGAACTCTTTGTGCCATGGATACTCAGCTAATCTGGCCTTGCACGCCGGGCAGAGCATATCTATAAGCTCTGTTATTGATGCCGGCACTTTGCCGTAGGTACAGCTAAGAGATGAAAGCACCGTTTTTTCAAGAAATTTGATGCCTGTTGAAGGAGTGTATGCCTTTTTGCTGTCGCAGATAAGAAGCCTGCCTGCCAGATGTTTTTTTTCAGCCCCTACGCTCTCGGCCAGCAGTTCCCAGAGCCTGCCCTTTAAACCTTCTCTTGGAATTGTAAGAGACACTGCTGATACAATCAACGGCCCGAGTATCGGGCCGAGCCCCGCCTCGTCAATACCGACCAGAACTGTATCAGTCAAGACTCCTTTCATTTCATTTCTTCTTTGCCGGACTCCTTTCACAGATTACGATAAGTTTCCAGACACGCCAAATCAATCAAAAAAAACAAGCAACCTCTAAAAATTCATTTTGGCTACGAATGGCTGGCAATTTTTGTCCTCGGGATGACAGACAGTATCTGCGTCAAAAAATGGTGCGGAAGTGCAGAAGCTTTTTGAGACTAAAAAGGGGTTGACAGCCTGTGCAGGAAGTGGTTATATTGTAAGAAGTTAAGATTTTTGGCGGCGTAGCTCAGTTGGTTAGAGCATGGGATTCATAAGCCCAGGGTCGATGGTTCGAATCCGTCCGCCGCCATTATAGTTTTGGGTTGGAATTGAGTGAAAAACAACTTAAAACCCAACACTCAAAATTAACAATTAAAATTCCGCCCCCATCGTCTAGCGGCCTAGGACGCCGGGTTCTCATCCCGGTAACAGGGGTTCGAGTCCCCTTGGGGGTAATTTTAACCTTTCACTTTGGTAACATTCAAAGGTAGAATTTAGGGCGATGCGAAAACAAGGATGCCGCAATATAGCACAAAATAGTGTTCGCCTGTATCAGCGTCGAGGGTTGTATACTTTATTCGTTTTTAAGCCAGCTCTCAGCCAGCAGTGAAAATTCACGGAAGTTGATAATGCCGTCGGGATAGTAGTCTGCATCGGCAATGTCGCTGGTACCAAGCCAGTAATCGACGAATGTCGCAAGGTCTGACATATCCACTTTACCGCTAAGGTCGAAGTCGCCGTAAACGGTGTAAAGCCAGTGCGGCGGATAAGGAGTTCCCGCTCCTGCATAAGCCTGTACCATAGTCGGTATATCGTTAGCATCGCCAAGAGTATAATCATAAGGCGGCGTAAAAACAGTATCGGTGCCGGGAATAATAAAGACTTCAGGATCTTCATGTGTACTCCAGGTAACGTTATCCAAGACGTTGCCGGCGGCATAGAGCAAGCCGGGGTCGCCTGATGTAATCAATTGTTCCCAGGGATTCTGCACATCTTTGAAATAGTTATTTTCGACAAGACACTCGGCATATAAGCGTGTACGAACGCAGTAGAGATTGCCCGGGCAGTTGTAATAGTTATTATAAACATGAGCCCGGCCGTAACGTACGGAAGGAATTCGCTGGTAGCACAAAGCACCGTACCAGTTGTGGTGCAAAGTAACATGAAGCGTGCCTTCGTCTCCGCTTTTGTCGGTATTGCCGATAAGACTTACACGGTCATTATTTATCATACTGTTAAAATAGAACTTGCACCACGAAATGGTAACGTTATCTGTTTTTCTGGATACATCTATACAGCCGTCATAGCAGCCATAGAGGGTGCATTTAGTGATGAAGATATCGGTCAGCTCCTCCTTTACGCTGATTCCGTCTCCTTCGCCATAGCCGTCGGGAGCGGTGATATTGAGTCTTTCGATAATTACATTGGAAGAACCTTTTTTGAAGGCCAGACTTCCTATGATTGTTGGGCTTTCACCTATACCCCTGATAGTTTTGTTCGAACGCATTCTGACTTTTCCGTCATCGAGTGAGACCAGGTCAATAGTACCTGAGACTTGTATAATGTACGGCGTATCTATTGTTTCGACATAAGTTTGAAAATCTGCTGCGGTAGTAACAGTGACAGTAATTCCGCCTGCTCCGCCTGTAGTGTTTTGGCCAAAGCCGTCTACGGCAAACGAATCAGATGTAAGGCATAAACATAAGACTGCAATAAGCCCCGCCAGAAAAAATACTCTTTTCACCACTTAAAATCTCCGAAAAATCGATAAACTATAACACTACTATCGCATACTCCTACTATCATCAGTATTATACCAGAAATTCAGGATGCAAAACAAGGATATAATGGAGAAAACTTACGCAAATTAGCCGTTTCCCCCTGATTAAACCTTTTTTGTAGGTTTAATCAGGACGGTTTATGCCAGATAAACGTATAAAATAAAAAATAAAAAATTGACTTTTGGCCAGTTTGGCTATAATTTCTATCATTGGGAATGTTGGATGTCAAAACCGGGATTTTCAGAATAAAAAAAGCGTTTTTTGGGCTTTGTTAAAAGCTCTTAATAGGGTAAATCGTTGAACTTAAAAAAAATATTGTAAAATTTTCAGGAGGTCTAAAAATGAAAAAACGAAGCTTTATTACTTTGTCTGTATTAAGCGCTATTGCCTTGCTGATATGCTTTGGCTGTAATCTTTCTCAGGCAGAAGGCGAGAAAGCAACCATTACTCCACCTCAAAATTTGATGGTTCCGCCTTTGGCTATTGATGATTCAAGTATTACAATGATATGGGAAAAGCCTGCGGACTATTCAAATGTTGTCAGTTACAATGTTTATCAGGAAGGGTCGAAGGTCGGGAATACAAAAAAACTATTTTACACTGCTAAAGAATTGATAGAACCCGGTCTGCCATATTCCTTTTACGTAACATCTGTAGATGCTTCGGGAGCTGAATCAGAGCCAGGTAATAAAATTATACCCAAAGCGCTTCCTAAGATAAAAGTATTTGATGTTACAAAATACGGCGCTGTTGGCGACGGAACAACATTAAATACTGCTGCGATTCAAAAAGCTATCGATGAATGTACGCCGGGCGGAAAAGTATTAGTTCCTGAAGGGAAATTTTTAAGCGGCGCCATTTTCCTGAAAAGCGATATGACACTTCAAATTGATGGAACTTTGCAGGGCACTGATAATGCCGCTGATTATCCTCAGACAAGCAGAAGGTTTCCATATTACAAGTCAGGCAACAATTTCACGGGTTTGATAAATGCATATACTATGGATTATTATAGCATTAAAAATGTAAGGATATGCGGAAGCGGCACTGTTAACGGGTCTTCAGATGTTGTTGGCTCTGTGGTAGGCCATAACAACACAAAACTTGGTAATAATCAGGTTGCTGCAAGCGAGAATGATGACAGCGACAGAGCTGATCTGGTAACTATAAAGGGTGTTGATGGGTTGTATGTCGGAGGACTTAAGTTTGTAAATCCTGCAATGCACACTGTATTTATCAGCTATTCCAAAAATATCACGGTAACTGGAATAAATGTAGATACTTATGACATACACAATGCCGATGGTGTTAATGTCTGCACTTCCGATACGGCTTATATTTTCAATTCTGTTTTTGATTGCGGTGATGACGCCATCAATTTTAATGCCGGCGTTGGTGCAGACGGCGTAAAGGACAACTACTCGACTAAGAATGTCAGAGTTTTCAATTGCATAGCCAAACGAGGTCACGGCGGCGCAGTCTTCGGAAGTTTCACAGCAGCATGGTTTGAAAATTTCGTGATAGAAGACTGCCTCTTCGATGGAACTGACAGAGGACTTCGTTTTAAAACCGGCCTAAAGCAGGGCGGTGGAGCTAAAAATATTCTTTGCAGGGATATCGAGATGAAAAATATTGTAAAAGACGCGATATTTTTCGATAGCACTTATGGCTGCAGTTATCCTTCAGGAGGCCCGGGGCAATTTAAAGATATCACAGTAAAGAATATTACCTGCAAGGGCGTTAACAGATACGGCATTTATGTTAATGGTTCGCCTGGCGCTGAGCATGATAAAATTACTCTCACCAATATCACTATAGATAGTGCGAAAAAAGGCGGAGCCTACCTTGCGTATTGTAAAAACATTTCATTTGGTAATGTTGAATTTAAAAACAGCGTTCCGGTCTGGACAATTGACCCTAATACGACTAGCGGGCTTAAATTTGAAAATTGCAACCCGGCACCGTAACGTTTTTAAGTATAACGTCTTATAAAGGGCTGTCCATTTGCGACAGCCCTTTTTTATGCAAAACCTGCGGTAAATATAGCGAAACTGCTATATTTATTGCTTTAATTTGGGTAAAATTTTTGGTATAATGTTTAGTCCTGATTGTTTATACAAAGGTGCAGGAAATAAAAAAGTAGTTCAAATAATAAGGAGGACAGGTAATAAAGTCATACAAGTCCACGCAATTTTTAACCTTAGTATTATTGGCATTCGTTACGTTTGGCTTTGCTGGCGGACCCAAAACGTGGGCAGCGGATGATCCTACGGAGATACGGTTCATTGTCAGCCATGCCGATTGTGGCGAGGGTGGGACGTTCGAGTTTTTTGTGAATGAGATATCAGTCGGGGTTTATTCGAGCACACAGGACTGTTCCTGCAATAGCGACCCGCTTGTAGTGGCATTGAATGACTCGCCTACGCTTAGTTTGATCGAACCAGTCGGTTGCACGCCAGTCAGTATGACTTTAAACGACCCCAATTTTGGATTAGCGCTGGGTTACGTGCGGGTGGAGACCGACCGTACGGAAAGCGGCACCGAAATTTTCTGCCTGGTTGATTACATGGCCGGTGGAACTTGTGGGGATCGAGACCTTTGTGACGGACTTGATTGGCCGGGAACATCTTCGTACTCAAACACCCTGAACTGCCCGGACTCGGTGGAAATAACACCTGCCGATGGACTGGGATGCAGCGGTTACGAAGGGGGACCGCTTGAGCCTTTATCTAAAGATTACCTTATCAGCAATGTAGATTCCAACTCGGTCAACTGGACAGTTGCAGAAGCAAATGATATGCCTTGGCTGTATGTAGAACCAAACAGCGGCACGTTGGATCCAAACCAGAGTGTCGTGGTCTCTGTCTCGATTGATCCCAATGTCAACAGTTTTCCTGTCGGTACTCACGGCACAGACCTGATATTTGCAAATTTAACCTCCGGCCGCAACCATGTACGGCCTGTTAATCTGGCAGTCAGGCAAATACCTCCAGATGGATTTGGCAAGAACACTACCGGCGGAGCAGGCGGAACTGTCGTTACCGTTGATAACGCTGTAGATTTCAGGACATACGCCGAAGCGAATGAGCCGTATATTATCCAGGTTTTGGGTACTATGTACGGAGGATTCTTAATTCAGTCGAATAAAACAATCAAGGGCATAGGTACAAGGCCGACAATTATAGGAAAACTTACCTTTGCAGAGGATAGTAACAACATAATTATTAAGCAGCTGCACATTACCAACCCTTATCCCGGCGACCCATTTGACGGTATTTCTGTAAAACCCGGTGTGACGAATCTCTTTATTACCAAATGCTCCATTTACGACTGCGGTGACGGATGTATCGACATATCCAATAAGTCCGACTATGTTACCGTTTCCTGGTGCAAGTTTTACTACACTGATCCGTCCGCCAATCATCGCTTCGTAAATCTTATTGGACACGATGATGAGTACGACGACGACCTTGGTCATCTCCGCGTTACTTTTCACCACAACTGGTGGGCCTCCGGATGTGACCAGAGAATGCCCCGCGTACGTTACGGCCGGGTACACGTTTACAATAACTACTACGGCTGCTCCGGGAACAGTTCCTGCGTAGGTGTGGGTGTTGAATGCGAGATTCGACTCGAAAATAACTACTTTGATAATGTAAGTTCTGCATGGACAAGTCATAACACCAGCGGCTATACTCCGGGAAGAATCGGCTGGAATACCGGGAATATATTTTACAGCACTTCCATTCCTTCCTGGGCCCCGAATTACTACTCCAGCATTTTTACACCGACTTATTCCTACGCTCTTGATGCAGGTGCGGATGTCAAAGCTATTGTAATGGCCGATGCCGGCGCCCCGGTTGCTTACGGCGATTTTACAGACATTGGCATAGTAAATACGAAAGACCTGAAAAAGTTTGCTGAAGAGTACTGGCTGGTCAGTGATAGTAACAAAATCGCTGATGCAGACTACTACGCCGATGGTATAGTCAACTTACGCGAACTTGCCCTGCTGGCGGCGAACTGGGAAAAAGCTGATCTTGTTGCTCCATTCTCACCAACAAATCTGACGGCAGTAAGTGGTGATGGAACAGCTTCGCTTGATTGGGACAACAACAGCGAGTCTGATTTGGCCGGCTATAATGTATATCGTTCAACAACATGGGGCGGCGATTATGTCAAACTGAACAGCTTACTTGTGAGTAATTCAAATTATATCGATAATACCATCA
>CAYTQR010000057.1:0-11124 GCA_964440045.1 uncultured Planctomycetaceae bacterium
AAGATGTCAAGCGAATCGCTGCTATTGAAGGCGTCGAATTGGCCTATTACAGTATCGAACCAGTCGGGGACAAAATAAAACTAATCTTTGTGGTAAAAGAAAAAACCCTCATTCGTGAGATAACCTTCAGCGGAAAAAGAAAATACGACAAGCATAAACTGACCGAAAAGATGGAACTCAAAAGGGGCGGTTATCTTGACAAGTTAACCGCACAAACCGGCGCTGAAAAACTAACTAAGTTTTATCACATAACCGGATATCCTTTTGTAAAAATCGATTATGATGATTCCGGCATCGAACAGGGGAAACTGCATTATATAGTCGAAGAGGGGCCAAGAGTCAAAATCAAGAAAGTAAAGTTTGAGGGGAATGAGGTAATAAAGAGAAAAGAACTTAAAAAAGTTGTCAAAGGCAAACCCAAACAGTTCTACTTCTTTCAAAACTATTACCAGCAGCAGACTCTCGATGATGACCTGGTTGAACTGCAAAAAGCCTATGATAGAAGAGGTTATCTTGATACAAAGGTGTCCTACAGAACAGATTTTTCTAAAAATAATAGAGGAAGGCAAGCAATATGACGTTGAAAAAATAGAACTTGTGGGAAACGAATTTTTCAGCGATGCGAATCTGGTCAGTACTTTCAGGCTCAAAGAGGGACAATTCTACAGCAATGAAAAGGCGGAATACGACAGAGATGAACTGCTAAAGACTTATCGAAGAATAGGTTTTATCGATGTTGGAGTTAAACCAATCAGGCAGTTCACGCCGAATGACAAAATAATAGCCCGGTTCGATATAAACGAAGGTCAGCGTTTCCGCATAGGACAGGTCAATATCTCAGGTAACGCTACCGTGCAGGATAAAGTTATAAGACGTGTGCTGGACGAAACAGAATTTACGCCGGGCCAGTGGTATAACGCAGATATTGCCAAAGGAGACGGCGAAGGCGACCTCGAAAAAGGTCTCAAGGCCGGTACTTATGCCGAAACGGTTACTATTACACCAGTGGGAGACAAGAGCGGCCAAAAAGATGCTGAAGTAAGAATTACAGAAGGCAAAACCGGTATGATAATGTTCGGCGCCGGTATAAGCAGTACCGACGGGCTGATAGGTCAGGCGGTATATGAGCAGAGGAATTTTGATATAAAAAAATGGCCCAAGAGCTGGCAAAAATTCTTTTCAGAAGATGCTTTCAAAGGTGCAGGGCAGCGATTGAGAATTGCGGCTGAGCCGGGCACGGAAGTAAGCGGATATTCAATCAGCTTTACAGAACCTTATTTTAAGGACAGGCCCGTAAGTATGACCACATCTGCGTCAAGCTGGCAGCGATACAGACCGAGCTTTGACGAAGAAAGACTAACAAGCTATCTGGGCTTTACAAAGAGACTCAAACAGGGCCGATACAGGTCTATATCATTTCGGTTCGAAAATGTTGGTGTAGAAAATATTGACGGTGACGCCGCCAGGGAAGTAACCGATGTAAAAGGAGATAATATCCTGGCCGGCATCAAAATTGGTTTCGGCAGGGATACAACGGATAATTTATTTACTCCTACAAAAGGCAGGAAGTATGGGTTAAGTTATGAGCAGGTAGGCGGCGACCATATGTTCGGAGTTCTTGACGGAGCATACAAATGGTATAAAACAGTAAGAGAAGACCTTGCCATGCGAAAAACCATCCTCGAAACAAAGGTGCATGCCGGTGCTATCATAGGCGATGCACCGTTGTTTGAGAAATACTATGCCGGCGGATTAGGAAGCATAAGAGGTTTTGATTATTATGGAATAAGTCCGCGTTCAGGCCCGGACGATGACCCGGTCGGCAGCGACTGGATAGCAGATGCCAGTGCGGAACTGACCATACCGTTGACCCAAAAAACACTCGCGGGCCTTTTGTTTGTAGATGGCTGTGTAATCGATACGGGAGGCGCCAGATCTTCGGTAGGTATAGGTATTCAGATTATGATACCTCAGTTGTTTGGAGAGGTGCCTATGAGATTTGAACTTGCCTATCCGTGGATGAAAGACGAAGCCGATGATACGCAGATGTTCAGCTTCTCTGTGGGCGGTATGTTTTAATAGATATGTTTTTAGTCGAAATTAGGAAAGGTGAATTATGAAAAGACGAGATTTTGTTATGATGGTTTTTCTGGCGGGCCTGACCCTGTTTGTAATCGGTATGGAGTATTCTCAGGCCGCAAGACAAAAAACAATAGAGGCGCCAAGAATCGGCATTGTCAGTGTCAATGAAGTTTTTGATAAATGCGAAATGAAGAAAGAAATCGAAAAAGAAATAGGCGAGGCAGGCGACAAAAAATTCGACGAGTTAAAACAACTTGGTGAAAGCATAGAAATCGACAAGTCAGCATTGGAAAAACGTAAACAAAACAGCGACGATTATCTGGAAATGCTCAAAGAAATGATAATGAAGCAATCACAGCTCGAAGCTAAAAGAGAATTTTATCAGCAGGAACTTCTTGTAAAAGAAATGCAGGGAAAGGAAAAAATCTATCGGGAAATTCTCGAAGTTATTGCATCTGTTGCGAAGGAGAAAGGACTCGATATGGTTATAAGCAGAGATGATAATTATCTCAGTAAGCCCGATACCTCTCCTCCTGCACAGAGTCCGGCAGATTTGGTTATGACAACAAAGACGCACAAGCTGTTTTATTATAATCCAGACCTGGATATTACAGCAGATGTTATTGATGCTATGAGTAAAAGTAAGTAAAAAACGAGCTTTTATCATAAAATATGGCTGAAAATACGCAAAAGAGATATACGGTCGCTTATCTTGCCGAGATAGCCAAGGCGCAACTCATCGGCTCCGGCAATGCGGAAGTTTGCCGGGTATCGCCGTTTGAGTCCGCAGAGGCGGGGTGTATTACTTTTGCTATAAATGAAAAACTTCTGAAAAGTATTGCCGAGTGCAAAGCCGCTGCAGTAATTGTCGGCAAAAAGGTTGATTCACCGGTTCCGCTGCTTGTCGTTGACAATGTCGAACAAGCCCTAATTACGGTATTAAAAGAATTTATGCCGCGGCTCGACAAACCCGCCGCAGGTATTCACAAAAGCGCTGTTGTTGAAGAAGGCGCTTCTATAGACAAGACCGCTTCAATAGGTCCTCTTGCCTGTATAGAAAAAGGCGCGAAAGTCGGCCCGCAAACCGTTATCGGCCCAGGTGCCAAAATCAGCGAAAATTCCGTGATAGGGGCAGACTGTCGAATCGAAGATAATGTAGTAATTTATCATAATTGCAATATCCAAAATAACTGTATCATCGGCGCCAACTCCACAATTGGTGCAACCGGATTTGGTTATTACTTTATTGACGGCCAACACAAACGGATTCCTCATACCGGCGGAGTAATTATTGAAGACTGTGTCGAAATCGGAGCAAACAGTTGCGTTGACAGGGCGAAATTCGGAAACACTGTAATCGGTGCAGGAACTAAAATAGACAACCTTGTTCAGATTGCTCATAATGTCGTAATAGGTAAATGTTGTCTGGTTGCCGGGCAGGCAGGTATTTCGGGCAGCTCCAAACTGGGTAACGGCGTTGTACTTGCCGGGCAGGTTGGGATCAAAGACCATATAACAATAGGCGACCGAACTCAGGTAGGCGCACAGGCAGGTGTGATAAAAGATATTGAGCCGGATGAACAGATTGTTGGTTCGCCGGCTATGGACGTCAAGGCATTTTTTAGACAGGTGCTCCTTGAGCAAAAACTGCCCGAAATGAGCAAACAATTAAAACAGCTTATAAAGAGAGCCGAAGAACTTGAAGCCTCAAAGAACAATAGCCCAGGAGGCTAAACTTGCCGGTAGAGGTATGTTCAGCGGAATAGATTCGAGCGTAAAATTTATCCCCGCTGACGTCGATACCGGTATTGTTTTTATCAGAACAGACCTTGATATGCCTGTGCGCATAGAGGCGAATGTCCGAAACATTTCCGAACGAGGCCGCAGAACCGCTGTTGCCAAAGCTCAGGCCTCTGTCGAAACGATTGAACATTGCATGGCTGCTTTAAATGCACTGGAAATTGACAATATCATTATCGAAGTCAGCGCTTCCGAAATGCCCGGCCTTGACGGCGGCAGCAGCGAATATTTCAAAACGCTGAAAAAATGCGGTTTCGTCGAACAGCAAAAACCAAGAAAGGAATTCGCCATCGCAGAAGCGGTCAGCTTCAATGAGGCGGGAGCCTCGATTTACGCTCTGCCGAATCAGGGCGATACCCTTGAGATTACCTATGATATGGATTATACGAAGCATACGGGGATCGGCAGGCAGCTGCTGAGTTGTACGCTCAGCGCAGAATATTTTGAAACGAGTCTTGCCCCTGCACGGACATTTTTGCTTGAGGCTGAGGCAAAACAGTTTCAGGCCCACGGCATTGGTACGCATTTAAGTCCGCGTGATATCCTGGTTATCGGTTCAGATGGCCCTATTAAGAACAACTACCGGTTCAGTGATGAGTGTGTCAGGCACAAAATTGTTGACTTGATTGGTGATATTGCCCTTATCGGCAGGAGAATAACCGGAAGGATTGTCGCCTACAAAAGCGGTCATAGTCTCAATCAGAAAATCGCCAAAAAGATTCTCGAACAAGCTGAAAACTATGACAGAATCAGCGAAGCGGGAACCAATGCCCTGCTCGACATTCGCAGGATTCAAAAAATCCTGCCGCACCGTTATCCGTTTCTGCTGGTGGATAAAGTTATTGAAATTGACGGCGACAGATTTATCAAAGGCGTTAAAAACGTTACGTTTAATGAAATGTTTTTCCAGGGTCATTTTCCAGGTACGCCTATAATGCCCGGCGTGCTTGTCCTCGAGGCAATGGCACAGATATCAGGCCTGCTTTTCGCTCAGAAACTGGAGCATACTGGTAAACTCGCTGTATTGTTAGGGATGGATGCGGTAAAGTTGAGAAAAAGCGTTGTGCCGGGAGACCAGTTAATTCTTACAGCACAGACTGTCAAAGTCCGCAGCAAAATTGCTGTATGTAAATGCCAGGCATTGGTGGCCGGGGTAAAAGCGGCAGAAGCTGAAATAAAGTTTATGCTTATTGACGATGACGCGGTTAGATAAATTATCAGATGGATTCGTAAAGTTTTCGGGAAAATAAATAATGAGTAAAATACATCCAACGGCGGTAATAGACTCAAGTGCAGAGCTTGGCGAAAATGTTACGGTAGGTCCTAATTGTTTCATCGACGCAGGTGCGAAAATCGGCTCAGGATGCGTATTTGACGCCAATGTTGTAATTGGAAAAGGTGTAAAAATCGGCCTCAATAATATCTTTTATCCGAGTTGTGTTATCGGCAGAAATCCTCAAATGCTCGGCGCAACGCCTGACAGTCGTTTCGGCGCTCTTGAAATCGGAAATGGAAATATCATTCGGGAATTTGCAACTATACATCCGAGCATATATCCGGACGGGACAACCCGAATCGGCAACGAGAATATGATTATGATAGGCGTCCACGTTGGTCACGATTGTATAATCGAGGACAAAACGGTTATCAGTAATAACACCCAGGTAAGCGGCCACTGCAAAATTGAAACAGGCGTCTGGCTCAGCGGCACTGTCCAGATACATCAGTTTGTTACAATCGGCCAATGGAGCTATGCGGCTGGTTTTGCAGGTCTCAATCGCGATGTAACGCCATTTGTCGTTGTAAGCGGCCATTACCCGCCCGAAATCAGAACGGTGAACAAGCGAGGCCTGACGCGTGCGGGTTTGGATGAAAATCAGCAAAAGGCAATTAACGATGCCTTTAAAGTTCTTTATAGAAAAAAAACCTCACTGCTCCAAAACGCCCAAACCCTTGCCGCCCAGGACGGCCTCGATGAAAATGTAAAAGCTATGGTCGATTCGGTTATCAACAGCGGCAAGCATCGATTCGGCAGATACCTCGAAACCCTCAGAAAAACAGATCATTGACCGGGATACCAATGGATAAAATCAGAACAGCGGTAGTGGGGGCGGGAAAAATGGGGCAGATTCACGCCAAAGTTCTAAAAAAACTGCCTCAGTCAGAACTTGTCGCGATAGTTGACATCGCCCAGGACAAAGCGAAGAAGCTTGCAAAGGCAAACAAGTGCGATTTCTTTACAGATAGTAAGGAAATTATAGGAAAAGTAGATGCTGTAACTATTGCTGTCCCTACGAAAAGTCATCTTGAAATTGCCGAACTTTTTATCAGCAATAAAATTCCTGTGCTTATAGAAAAACCTCTTGCTGCCGGCTCAGAGCAGGGCGAGAAAATAGTTTCACTTGCCCGCCAAAACAACACCATTGTTGCTGTCGGCCATTCGGAAAGATGCAACCCAGTTGTGCAGGCCATGAAAAGGCTGAAAATCGAACCGAAATTTATCGAAGCGACAAGGATAAGCCCGTATTCTTTCCGCTCGACCGATATTGGTGTTGTTCTTGACGTAATGATTCACGATATTGACATTATTCTTGCTCTTGCCCAGAGCGCCGTAAAAAAAGTCGATGCCTTCGGCGTAAACGTGATTGGAAACACCGAAGATATTTGCAACGCGAGGATATTTTTTGAAAACGGCTGCATCGCAAACGTAACCGCCTCAAGGCTCGCCCTTAAAACGGTGAGAAAAATCCGCCTCTTTAGCAGACAGGCGTATCTCAGTCTCGATTTTCTCAAAAAAGAAGGCGTTGTGATTAAGGCCGACCCAAATACCGACGCGGTCAAATGGATTAAACAAAAACAGGACGAGGGCAATTTTGATTTTTCAGGTATCAACTGGCCCGACTTGCTGCATATAGAGAATCTCGATATAGACGATAAGGAACCTTTGCGCCTCGAGCAGGAAGCGTTTTTAAATGCTGTTGCTGACAAAACTAAAAGGCCTGAGGTAACCGCCGATGAAGGCTTGGCTGCCCTCAAATGTGCCGAGGAGATTTTAAAATCCGTCAAAGAGCACAAATGGGATTAAATTTAATCCTTGTAACAGTTTGATGAGCAATTCTGCTCGGCTCAGGCAGCCGGTACTTCCCGCAGCAATCAAGTACAATTCTTACAGCATCGGACAGTTTGCATTTATGACCGATGGAAACGAAAACCGGCTTTACATTACTCCGGCTTCTGACAACTGAACCGATAATTTCGCCTTTATTTATCAATGGACTTATCGAACCTTTAGCCAATCCGGGTTCTTTAAAATCGCCGATGAGTCTGCTCTTGGCACAGCCTATTGTTGGTATATCTAAAAAAAGCCCCAGATGACTGGCAAGCCCCAGCCTTCGCGGATGGGCAATACCCTGGCCGTCAACGATTATGCAGTCGGGAGTAATTTCAAGTTTTTTAGCCGCCGCCAGGCAGACAGGAGCTTCTCTAAATGATAAAAATCCCGATATATACGGAAAAGTTACATTTTGTACAGCATAAACGATTTCAATTTTATCGAAATTTTCAGCGGAAAGCACAACTGCGCAGGCGATGATTTTTTCCCCGCTACTGCTAAAAGCACAATCAATACCGGCAATTGTCTTAATCTTCTTATTAAACGGCCGTATCCGAACCTGCGGTGCAAGGCTTTTTTGCAGCTCAACGGCTTTTTTAACACCGATATTCCAGCTATGTAACTTCTTTATTTTCATCCTGCTATGAAAAAACATTTTACTTCTTGAATCATTTTGGTACAATAGCCAAATTGGTTTATTGCCTTTTTTCTCAAGACAGATACCAGCGGTAGTCAGAAGGTAAAATAATGCAGAAATCGATAAAAATAGTTGGTGCCTCGCAGCACAATCTCAAAAACATAAATGTTGAAGTACCGCGTGATAAATTCGTCGTAATCACGGGCATAAGCGGCTCGGGAAAAAGCTCGCTGGCGTTTGATACGATATATGCCGAAGGACAGCGTAAATATGTCGAATCGTTAAGCGCCTATGCAAGACAATTTCTTGAACAGATGCAAAAACCCGAAGTTGAGTACATCGAAGGTCTGCCGCCGACTATCGCTATAGAGCAGAGAAGCGCCGCCAGCAACCCCCGTTCAACAGTAGCGACAACAACCGAAATTTATGATTATTGCAGGGTCCTTTTCGCAAGGGCGGGCACGCCGCATTGCTGGGTTTGCGGCAGAGAAATCTCAAGCATGCACGCCTCGCAAATTATCGATAGCGTAATGGCGCTGCCGGAGGGTACGAAAATTCAGATATGTGCGCCTTTAATACGAGGCCAAAAAGGAGAGCACAAAGATGTTTTTATGGTAATCCAGACTCAGGGCTTTGTACGCGTCCGTGTTGATAACGTTGTCTATGACATCAAGAACGTACCGAAACTTGACAAGAATAAAAAACATAGTATCGCCGCCGTAATTGACAGGCTTATTATAAAAGATACGGTGCGCATTCGGCTTGCCGATTCTATTGAAACTGCGTTAAAGCTCGGCGAAGGTGTTATATTTGTGATGGCCCAAAAGCCTGACGACGACAGGAAAAACGGCGGCAATGGAAAGTGGAAGGATATTGTTTACAGCGAAAAGTTTGCCTGTGATAAACATCCGACAGCTTCACTGGAAGAACTTTCGCCCAGACTTTTCAGCTTCAACAGCCCTTATGGAGCCTGCAGCAGTTGCGATGGACTGGGTACGATACTTGAATTTGACGAAGAGCTGATTGTGCCCGACAAAAATCTGCCGCTTGAAAATGGCGCTATCGATGCCTGGCGAAAAGGCGGAAAGAGAATGAATATCTTCTACAGCAGAATGGTTGCCAGGTTCTGCAGAAATTTCCGTATATCCAAGTCTATGCCTTTCGCTAAGATACCCGCGAATATAAAAAAAATCCTGATGCACGGCACCACAGAAGAAGATGAAAAAAAATTCGGCGTCCATTTCGAAGGAGTCATTCCGAATCTTAATAAAAGATGGAAAAAAACTACCAGCCAGTTTGTCAAGGCAAGATTGCACAGCTATCTATCCGAACAGCCGTGCAGAAATTGCAAAGGAGCCAGACTGCGTAAAGAAGCAATCGCAGTTACAATAAACGACAAAAATATACACGACATAGCTAAAATGAGCGTTGAAAGGACACAGAAGTTTTTTGCTGAATTACGCTTTGATGGCGAAAAGGCCTTGATTGCCGTCCAGCCTTTGAAGGAAATAAAAGCAAGATTGAAATTTCTCGCGGATGTCGGCCTGGGCTATTTGACTTTAGACAGAAGGAGCGGCACTTTAAGCGGCGGCGAGGCCCAGAGGATTCGACTCGCCACTCAGGTCGGCAGCGGACTGGTCGGTTGCTGCTATGTACTTGATGAGCCGACAATAGGACTGCATAGACGTGATAACAACAGGCTCCTGAGCATATTAAGGCGGTTAACTAATATCGGAAATACAGTCATTGTTGTTGAGCATGATGAAGATGTTATTAGAAGCGCCGATTACATAATTGATATAGGCCCTGCGGCAGGTGACCAGGGCGGCGAAATTGTTGCACAGGGAAATGTCCAGGATATATGTAACTGTCCCGGCTCATTGACCGGAGATTATCTTGCACGAAGGAAGAAAATAGCGCTTCCCCTCAAAAGACGCAAAATCAAAATGAGTTATGCGATTGAGGTAACAGCTGCCGCGGAAAATAATTTAAAAAATATCGATGTTAAGTTTCCTCTTGCCACCTTTATCTGTGTAACCGGAGTTTCCGGCTCAGGCAAAAGCACTCTTGTAACGGAAGTGCTCTTAAAAGGTCTCAAAAGAAAATTGTATTACACCGGCCCCAAGCCCGGCAAACACAAAAACATCCTCGGTACCAGCTATATTGACAAGGTCATAGAAATCGACCAGTCTCCGATAGGCAAAACTCCTCGCAGCAACCCGGTTACCTATACCGGCGTATTTGACCTGATAAGACAATTGTTCGCCAAAACAAGGGAGGCCAAAATCAGGGGTTATACCCCCGGCAGGTTCAGCTTTAATATAAAAGGAGGCAGGTGTGAGCACTGCCAGGGACAGGGCACGAAAAAGATTGAAATGCATTTTCTCCCGGATGTTTATGTTGTCTGTCAGCAGTGCAAGGGCAAAAGATATAACCCCGAAACGCTGCAGATTACATATAAAGGCAAAAATATCGCCGATGTCCTCGATATGCGAGTCGAACAGGCGCTGAAATTTTTTACCAATTTCCCTAAAATTGTCCGCCTGCTGAAAACCTTAAACGATGTCGGCCTTGGTTATATGCAGCTTGGACAATCCTCGACTACTCTTTCCGGCGGCGAAGCTCAGAGAGTTAAACTCGCCGCAGAGCTCGGAAAAAGTTCGACAGGTCATACATTGTATCTGCTTGATGAGCCTACCACGGGCCTGCATTTCGCTGATATTCATAATTTGCTAAACGTCCTCCAAAGACTGTGCGACCTGGGGAATACTGTTGTTGTAATTGAACATAACCTTGATGTTATTAAAATTGCAGATTATATTATTGACCTCGGTCCTGGAGGCGGACAGGCAGGCGGAAAAGTTATTGCTGCCGGAACGCCGGAAGAGGTCATAAAAGTTAAAAAAAGCTACACAGCAAAATATCTTAAAAAATATCTAAATGGCAATAAAAATAAGAGGTAAATTTGAAAACCTTTAAAACTCTGCAATGGATTGGCGATGCCGACGGCTTTCTCAAGCTGACAGACCAGCGAAAACTACCTGCGGAATTTACGGAGATAGAATGTAAAACCGTCCAGCAGTTATACGATGCGATAAAGACTCTTGCCGTAAGGGGTGCCCCTGCAATAGGTGTCGCCGTTGGTTTTGGCGTATGTCTTGCCGCTCAGGAAACAAAAAATTCGACAGTAGCCGATTCTGTAAAAAATATCGAAAAAAAAGCAGATTTCCTTTCAAAATCAAGACCGACCGCGGTAAACCTTTTCTGGGCTCTGGAAAGAATGAAAAATGTAGCCTGGGATTTTGTTAGTAAAAATCCAAACGCTGCAACGAAAGATTTGAGACAATCTCTATTGGCCGAGGCGCAGAAAATTTATGATGAAGATGTCGAAATGTGCCGTAAAATTGGCATCAATGGCGAAAAATTTATGCCTGACAGAGGCGCGATTCTTACGCATTGTAATGCAGGCGCTTTAGCAACGGCTGGGGACGGC
>CAYTQR010000058.1:0-11015 GCA_964440045.1 uncultured Planctomycetaceae bacterium
CACTTGATGCAGACCAGACGAGACAGACTTTAGAAATTAGAGACATAAACAGCAAAATTGCGGTTAAACCGCTTGGCAGTAAAAGTAGTTTCGATGTTTCTATGACGGTTGCCGGCACAAATGAGGTCTGTGATATCACAGCCGCCGGCGAAATAAAAACAGCTAAAAAAGAATGGTCCCTAACAGGCGCCACAGGCAACCTTACAATAAACGTCAACGACCTTGAGCTTGCTACTCTGTCACCGCTTTTTGCGATATTCGATGTAAACGCAACCGCCCAAGGCAGAGTTAAAGCTGATATAATCGCGGAAATGCAAAATGGGCTATTCGAAAACCTTCAGGGCACCATCAATGCAAGCAATCTCGATGTGTCCGGCTCGTTCCTCAAAGGCGACAGGCTCCAAACTTCGAAATTAGACGCAGATGCAAAGCTCAGCACAACCAAAACAGCAATAAACATCGACCATCTGAAGATTGAAACCGACGGCCTTAGCGCCAATGTAAAAGGAACAGTGCCCAAAACGCTTCGCAGCCTTGAGGATTTCCTGCAGGCCGATTCTCCTGATACCCTTTATGGACAATTTGACTGCGATCTTGCTAAAACTTTGAAACAGGTTAAGACCATTGCTAATTTCAAAAAGGATTTCGATATAAAATACGGTAGGGTGAGCGGCAATGTAAATACCGAAGCCAAAAACGGCACAAGAGCCATCGAGGCAAGGGTCAAGTTCTGGGCGCTCGAAGGCAGGTTTCCTGTAAAGCAGATTATTCTTTCACAGCCTATTGATTTTGAAGCAAAAATTGTATCGAGAAAAAAGACTATAACCGTTGAAAAATTTATTATGGACTCGTCTTTTGTAAAAGCGGCCCTGAACGGCACAACGGATAATATGAATTACACTGCTGATGTTGACCTTGTCAGGCTGCAGGCCGATGTAGGCCAGTTTTTCGAGATTTCACCGAAACTGTCCGGCACCGCACGCCTGACCGGTAAAGCTTCTCTGGTAAAAAGAGTCCTCGCCAGCACAGGTAATGCCGCACTGAATAATGTATTAATAACTATGCCGGATGGTTCCGTCCTTTCAGAGCCAACCGCAAATGTCGCTTTTAAGTTCAACGCTGATATAGATAAAAAAATGGTTAATGCCGAAACTATCGACATTTCCGCTGCACCCGGAAAAATAAATGTCAGCAGTTTTACGATACCTTTGGGCGAAAAAACAGCAGGAACAACGCAGTTTAACACAACCTTTGCTGTGGACCTCGAGAAGCTTAATCCATGGATAAAGACTTTTGGGAAAATGAATTCAAAGGCACAGTTTGCCGGGTTTGCAAAAGGAGATTTAGCTTTTAAGAAATCAGGCTATATTGTTGAAGCAGCCACAAAACAGACCAATATCCAAAATCTCAAAATCGCCTCGCCCGGCAGAGAAACTTTCACACAGTCGACTATGAGCATCTCGTTTGATGGAAAATTCAATACTGAAAACAAGATAATTATCCAGGAGCTTAAAAATCTTGTGATAGCCAGTCCTCAAATAAATATTTCAGGCAATATCTCCAATAAGGACCTCGGTACAGAGACTAAAACAACAGGCTCATTAAAAGCGGATTACGACCTTGCGGCGGCAAGCTCGATTATTTCGCCGTTTACACCGACCGGTTTTACCGCGACCGGTAAAAGAAACGATTCGCTGTGGTTTTCGAGTACTTATCCAAAAGGCGCACCGGCTCAATTAAAAACAAATCTTGACGCAAAAACAACTTTCGGATTCGATACCGCTCAATATATGGGTCTGGACATCGGCAAGAGCGATTTCGATGTCAGAATTAACAGCGGCATTATGACAATTGTGCCATTCAGCGCAACTGTCAACAAAGGAAAACTTAATTTTGCTGCAACAGCAGACCTTACCACTACTCCTGCGATGCTTGAAACACCTAATCCAATGAAGATTTTCGACCGCATTGAAATTAATAGGCAAACAACCGATGCACTTTTGAAGTATGTAAATCCTCTCTTTGCTGATGCGGTTGATATTTCCGGTATTCTGAATTTCGATTGTGAAAAATTGGCTATCCCTCTTGAAAAAGGCCACAGAAACACAACTGCGGTTACCGGCGTTCTTTCGGTAGAAAATATGCGATTAGGTCAATCGTCCCTGCTGGGGCAGATTATTCAGCTTACCGGCGCCTCACAGGAGCCGATTATAACTGTTCAGCCCACAAAACTTATCCTGGCCGACGGCATCCTCAGATACGACAATATGCAGATGGACTTTGACAAAAAAAGCATTAACTTTGCCGGCCAGATAGGTCTCGATAAATCTATGCGGATGACAGTTACGCTTCCGTGGACTCACAACGGCCAAAGAATCACGCTCCCGCTGAAAGGTTCAGTCGACAGACCTGAAATTGATTTAGGCAAACTTCTTGAACAGCAGGCGCAGCAGGAACTCGAAAAACAGATAAGGAAAGGTTTGGAACAAATATTCAAGTAAGGGAAGATGCAATGTTTGATAAACTGCTTTCTGTGCCGAGCGATATCGGTAGGTTTACGCGTTTCCTGATTTTCCAGATAAGGCTCTGGCCTCAATGTATAAAGCTTCTGCGCAAAAACCGTGCCGGCCAACAGGCCGCAGCATTATCATATCACACTATTTTCGGCCTTGTCCCACTCACAATAGTAATGCTCCTGATTTTTCATTCACTTCACGCCTTCGACGACCTCGGCGTACAGCTTCGCGATTTTATCTACGAGCAGAGTTTTATCAAAAACATTCAGTATCCTACAGAGCCGGACGAGCCGAACAGCGCAATTACCATAACAGAGAAAATCGATGAGTTTACCACCGGATTTTATGAAAAACTAAATAAAGGCTCAATAACGATAGCAAGCTGTGCGGTTATCGTCTGGGCAGCACTCGCTTTATTGGGCACAATAGAAAAATCATTCAATAGCATCTGGCACGTAACCCAGGGTAGAAATTTCATCCATCGAATAACAAATTATTGGACATTATTAACACTTGGTCCCTTGTTCTTTGGCCTGGCGGTTTATGTCAACGCTCGCTACAGCATTACCGGCCATTTCCATACGAATCTACTTTCGTACATAGGCCCTGTCGTTCCATTTACAGTTGCCGTGCTCAGTTTATTTGCGCTTTATATGCTGATGCCGAATGCAAAGGTAAGCTCAAGAGCCGCTATATGGGGAGCAATCATTGCCGCCATTGCCTGGACCGTTGCAAAATGGGCGTTTGGTCTTTATGTTGTAAAGCTCATTCCGTACAGTGCGGTCTATGGCGTGCTTGGTCTCATTCCGCTTGGTGTGTTGTGGATATACATCACCTGGCTGATAGTTCTGTTCGGCCTGCAGCTTACCTTTACCACTCAGCATTTAAAAACTCTCGAAGAAGCCGAACGCGCCGCCGCCAGGTCCAACCAGGAACATTTCCTCGCAACCGATTTGCACGTAATGAATATGGTTTTCTTTATTTTTACAGAATTCGAGAAGAAAAACACACCAATACCCGCTGAGCTTGTCAGCAGTCACCTGAATTTACCTGCTGATTTAACCGAAAGTATCTTAAATCATCTGACAAAATCGCAAATCCTTTTGAAAACCGCCGAACCTGCCCCAGGCTTTACCCCTTCAACCATCGCTGAAAATCTCACGCTTGCTGATATTGCAGATGCTGTCACCGCGGCAAGTTTCATCAAACCTTCCGACCAGCCGCCTGCCCTTACACAACTCTCAGCAGAGCAAAGAGAAAAATTCTCTCAGGTTACAATAAAACAAGCTATTGGAAATTTGACAGGCTAAAACTGATCTACTTCTTCTTCGCTAGCTCTTGCAGAATATCCTGTTTACTTCTGATTTCATCTGCTATTCTGCTGTTTGGAAAGTCCCTGATAATTTCCCGTCCCGTCTCAAGAGCCTTGTCCCACCGCTTGTCGCTCACAGCCAGCGCGAATTGAACCCCAAGATTATGAAGCTTATTTTTGAACACCTCGCTCGCTGCTTCCTGCAGAGCCAACCCCTCGCTTGGCGTCAGGTACATATCCAGCTCTTTTAGAATCATAAGACTGTAATCGGTATCTGCTTTTTTAACTGCCTCGTCCCATGCAGCTAAAAGTTCACGTTTCCGCTGTTCTCTTTTTTCAACGAGCCTTGTTCCCATCGCTTGTGCTTTTTCCAAATCAGGATATCTCTTCATCAGCCTTTCAATCTGAACACTTGCCGTGGCCCACTGATACTGTTCAAACAGCTTTTCAATATAGTTAATAACATGGTTGACTCTTTCCTGGTCGGTCGCGTCACGATATCTATTGGCGGCCAGTTCCAGTTCTTCTGCAAGTTGTTTATATTCGTTCCTTCGCCCGATGTCTTCTATCATCGCAAAAGTCGCATCAAAATCCTGCTGATGCAGCTTTTCCAGAACGCTTGCTTTTAACTGCCGCCTGTCCATATCCCGATAAACTATTGTTTTTGCGGCCTCGCTCAGTCTTGCGCCCTGGCATATCTGCTCAAGCAAATTTTTGTTTGCAGTAAGGGATTCGTTGATTTGTACGATTTTTTCCTGCTGTTCCTTGATACTTTTGACCGCCTCGTACAAAAGCAGAACAACCGCAAAGACAGCGACCGTCCCGGCAAAATACAGAAATAGTAAAAAGGTCGGCTCCAGAACCGTAAATAGCCCTGCCAGAACCCCAAAAACGAGAGCCATAAAAGACAATCCCGCAAACAGCAAATACCATTGCAGTTGCCACAACATTTCAGGCGGTTTTATCTTCATTTCACTTTATCTCCTTAATCTTTCGCCGCAACGATAAACTAATGATAATATTATTTTCATCTTTTTGCAAGCATAACCTGTCGCCGAGGTTAATATACATCAATCGCAATCTTTTTGTCTGTTTTCTGCAACATCGCGTCAAAACTTGCAAAATTCGCAATGTTTCCCACCGCCGAAAAACCCCCGCCCTAACAATCCGTAAACCCTCATTTTTGAACGATTATATCGGCTGCGCACCAGCCAAAATCCGATGGCACATGTTTTGCACACAGTTACCTATACGGACACGCTCTAACCGGCAGGAGGCCCAAAGAAGAAGATTTTAATGAGGAACGCAAAATGGACTTATCCGCTTTCGAAAAGGGGCTCAAGGAGCTTCTAAATGAAATCAACGACCCTCCCACAAATAAAGACAGGAAAATCCTTTCCCTGACCCGGCAGACAAAGCTTTCTAATCGAGATCTCAAACAAAATCTCGATACCCTTCACCAATCCCTCGACCATCTCCGCCTGACGATAAAGTATGTGCTGTTCGATTTGGAAGCTACCCGCAGGGAAAACAAATATCTCCGCAAAATACTCGAAGGCAGCGAAGAATAAAATATACTCTAACAAAATCTAAATTGTCATTCCGAGCACAGTCAAGGAATCTATTGAAATAGCCCCGCGAAGCGGTTACTTGTTCTGTGAATCTGGTTTTGTTTGTTTGCCGACTACTGGCTCGAAGAAAGAATATATAACTAACTTATAATCAAAATCTGCGCAATAAAAAACCCCGGCCATTATAAGATGAGCCGGGGTATAATCTGCAATCTTAAATTTATTGTCCCGGCGGCTGGGGTGGTTCTTCTTTTTGCTCTTCTTTTGCCGTCCCTGCGGTTGCGACAGGCCTCTGGAGGGGTTCTGTCTTTGGTTGTTTTTTGCTTATACCCTCGAACCGCAAATGGTCCTCGTCCTTAACGTCTATTTTAATAACGTTTTTACCTTTAAACTCGCCGCGAAGTATATTTTCGCTTAATGGGTCCTCGATATACCGTTCTATCGCTCGCCGTAACGGCCGGGCCCCGAATTCGGAGCTGTATCCTTTCTCGATTAAGAACTCCTTTGCCGCTGTGGCTGTTTCAAGATGATAGCCCTGCTTGGTCAGACGCTTAAAGACCTTATCGAGTTCGTATTCGACTATAGTAGTCAGGTCCTCTTTCGTAAGTGCGTGGAAGACTATTACATCATCGAGACGGTTGAGAAATTCCGGCCGGAAATGTCTTTCGACTTCCTTCTGCAGCATTTCCTTCATTTTTTCGTAATTTGCTTCTGCCGTCCGTTTGCCGAATCCAAACCCAGCCTGGTTCTTGATTAGGTCGGCGCCGATATTACTGGTCATAATAAGGATGACATTCTTAAAATCGATGTGTCTGCCGAAGCTATCGGTCAGCCGACCCTCTTCCATTATTTGCAGAAGCATATTATAGACATCCGAATGTGCCTTTTCAATCTCATCCAGCAGCAGCACCGCATACGGCCTGCGCCTGATTCTCTCGGTCAACTGTCCACCTTCTTCATAACCGATATATCCGGGCGGCGCGCCGACGAGGCGGGAGACGTTGTGTTTTTCCATGTATTCGCTCATATCGATTTGGACGAGCGCATCTTCATCACCGAACATAAATTCCGCCAATGCTCTGGCGAGCAGGGTTTTACCAACGCCGCTGGGGCCGATGAAAATGAATGAGCCCATCGGACGATTCGGGTCTTTCAGGCCGCTTCGGCTTCTACGGACGGATTTGGCGACGGCGGCAACAGCCTCGTTCTGGCTGACAACGCGTTTGTGCAACTCGCCTTCCAGTTCCAAAAGCCTGTCTACTTCGTGTTTTTCGAGCCTGGTCAATGGTACACCGGTCATCTTGCTGACAACTTCAGCAATCGTCTCCGTATCCACCGTGCCGGTGGTTTTCTTGTTTTCCTCGTACCATTTTTGCTGAACCTCCGCTTTTTTGTCTAACAGTTTCTGGCTTTCATCTCGCAGGGCAGCAGCACGTTCGTAATCGGCATTTTTAACAGCCTCATCTTTTTCTGCCTGCCGTTTTTCAATCTCCTGCTCTATCTGTACGATGTCCGGCGAAGTAGTAGTGTTCTTTAAACGAACACATGCACCGGCCTCGTCAATAACGTCAATAGCCTTATCGGGCAGACAACGGCCTGTGATATACCGGCTCGATAGTTCAACTGCCTGATATAAAGCCTCATCGCTGAAGGAAACCTTATGATGGTCTTCATAACGGTCGCGAAGACCTTTGAGTATGTCAAGAGTCTCATCCCTGTTCGGCGGGTCAACGATAATCGTCTGGAATCTTCTTTCAAGCGCAGCGTCTTTTTCGACGTATTTTCGATATTCATCGAAGGTTGTCGCTCCGATACACTGCACTTCGCCTCTCGAAAGCGCGGGCTTTAGCACATTCGAGGCGTCAATTGCGCCTTCGGCGCCGCCTGCACCGACGAGAGTGTGAAGCTCATCGATGAACAATACTACGTTTTTGGCTCGTTTGACTTCGTTGATAACCGCTTTTATTCTTTCCTCGAACTGGCCGCGATATTTTGTGCCTGCAACCATCAGGGCAAGATCGAGAGAGACGATTCTTTTGTCGCGGAGAATCTCCGGTGCGTTTTTATCGGCAATTTTTTGGGCAAGTCCTTCAACAATAGCAGTTTTCCCTACGCCCGCTTCGCCTATAAGAACCGGATTATTTTTGGTTCGCCGACAGAGAATTTGAATCAGACGTTCGATTTCAATTTTTCTGCCGATAACAGGGTCGAGTTCGCCTTCGGCGGCGAGAAAAGTTAAATCTCTGCCAAAACTGTCAAGAGCGGGAGTTCGGCTCTTTTGCTTGGCGCCGGCCGGGCCCATCTTCATGCCCAGCGAAGGGATGTTGTTGTCGACACCTGCGCCAAGAAGATTCAAGACTTCCTGTCGAACACCTTCAAGTTTCAAGCCAAGGTTCATCAATACCTGGGCGGCGATGCCTTCACTTTCACGAAGAAGACCTAAAAGCAGATGCTCTGTGCCGATGTAATTGTGATTTAGAGACCGGGCCTCTTCAATTGCATATTCGATAACTTTCTTGGCACGGGGAGTGTGGGGCAGCTTGCCCATCGTTACCATATCCGGGCCGGACTTAACGAGCTTCTCAATTTCGAGACGAAGTTTTTTTATGTCCACATCGAGGTTTTTGAGAACATTAGCGCCTACGCCGGAACCTTCCTTGACCAGGCCAAGTAGAATATGTTCAGTGCCGATGTATTCATGGTTGAAACGCTGGGCCTCCTGATTGGCCAGCGCCATTACCTTTCTTGCTCTGTCTGTAAAACGTTCAAACATAATTACCTCTGTTGCAAAAAGTTAAATTTTAGTCACTTCTATTTTAGCCTCAGTTGCCAAAACTGTAAAGCATATAGAAAGCTCTTAGTTACTTATAGTGTTTCCTGCTGCAAAATGTTCTAATTATCGGTCGTAATTTACGACCGCAGGGCATCTATACAAGCTTTTATCGTCAAAAAACGGGTGGGACTTTGGAGGTTTGGAGGTAAAAAAACCGTTAAAAACAGGTTTTTAAAGAGGATAAAAAACGGTTAAATCTTCCATCGCGACAAATAATGGTCTTTTTTATGCTTCCTAACTTTTCAGATAAAAAATTCTTTATTTGTAAAACGGCTATAGTAAAATAATTCTTTGAAATACTGGAATAATGACCGTATCTCTGGTATAAACATCGCTTCTGTCGAAGCATAAATAATATATTTCAGCAGGAATACCGTATGTTTGCAATAATAAGCGATATACACTCGAATCTTGAAGCGCTGACGGCTGTGCTGGCGGATATCGAGAATAAAGGCATAAAAACAATTTACTGTCTGGGCGATATAATCGGCTATGGGCCTGACCCGAAAGATTGCCTCGATTTGGTAATTGAAAAAACCCAGGCCTGCGTTATGGGCAATCATGACTATGCGATATTATATGAGCCTACAAATTTTAACATCGGTGCAGAACGGGCAAGTTTCTGGACAAGGAGCCAACTCGAAACCGAGCAGGATGCCGAAAAAAGGCACAGCCGCTGGAATTACCTGGGAAGCCAGCAGATGAGATGGACACTTTCCGCAGAACTTAACGGCACAAAATCTGTTCTGGACTTTGTACACGCCTCGCCAAGAAGACCTATCAATGAATATATCTTTCCCGATGATGTATACACTACACCGGCAAAAATAATCTCACAATTCGACCGCGTTAAGCACATTTGTTTTATAGGGCATACCCATTTGCCGGGCGTTTTCCTCGATGATCCCGATTTTTATGCACCGGACGAGCTCGATCATGTCTATCCTATAATACCGGAGGAAAGAGCCATTGTAAATGTCGGCTCCGTGGGCCAGCCAAGAGACAAGGACAACAGGGCAAGTTATGTCTACGTCGAGCAGAATAATATTCACTTTGTCAGGCTCGAATATGATTACAAAACCACCGCAAAAAAAATACACGACATCGAGGAACTTGATAATTTCGAGGCTGACAGGTTAAGTGAAGGGCGATAAAAAGTAATGGGCATAAAAAAACTATCCACCATTTTCGTTTCTGCATACTTGGTTATATGCGCTGTTCTGATAGTAAATTCAGGCCTTTTCTCAAAACAGCAGGATACTAAAAAGGGGATTTTAACTCTTGTCGCTGAAATTGATCTGCTGGATTCAAACAAACTACCTGAAATGTCGGCGATGCCGGACATGCCAATCGATACTTCCCAAATTACCGCTGCAAGCGCAGAAGAAAAAACATTCACGCTTGGTTCTGTTCTGCCCGCTGGAAACAACAACCCTTATAAGCTTGAGCTTACACTTACAACAAAAGGTGCGGCAATACTGTCAGCAAGATTTCGAGACTATGACAATAGAGATCCTAAAGATCCGCAGCCGCTGGAGTTTCTATCTTCTATAGAAAATACAAATACCCTGGCAAGTAAAAAACTGTCGCTGCCTGATTTAAACAAGGCGTTTCCGCTTGACAGGCTTAACTGGCAAAGTGCCGGTGTCATTAAAAACTCTGATGGCTCTGAAGTCATAAGTTTTTATGCGATCATTTTAAATAACAATAACGATTTTATAAAACTAACAAAGACTTATACACTCCAGCCTGAAAAGTATCTGCTGAATTGTGATATTGCGCTGGTCAATTTAAGCAATTATGAAATAAAAACCTCGCTTGAGATATTAGGGGCGGTTGGGATTTCAAGAGAAGATCCAAGAATGGATCCAAGGACTATCACGGCGGCCTTTTTAACTCCTCAAGGCACAATAGAGACAACAAAGACAGGTCTAAGAAAACTTGCTAAAGAGCCCGGCAGAAAGACAACGCTGTTCCACAAAAATGTTGACTATAAATTCCTCTGGGTATCTACATCGAACAAGTATTTTGCTTCAATTATTCGGCCTGTACCAGCAGATGCGAACAATCTGCCTGCAGCTTGGATAGATAAAAAATACGCGCTATACTTTGACCCCGACACGTTTGTGAAAAACGATGAAAATATCGGTGTTCTGCTCCAGACCCAGACTGCCTCAACTATGCCGCAGTGCGAACTTGCTTATAATTTGCAGGTTTATCTTGGCCCTAAAGATAGAGGCCTTTTTGATGCGGTGCCGCTTTATAAAAACCTGGGCTTTATAAAAGCAATAGACTTCCAGGCCTGTTTCGGAAATACTTTCAGTTCGCTGAGCTTTTTTATCCTTGGCGCTATGAACCGGCTGTATCAGTTCATACCAAACTACGGAATAATAATTATAATCTTTGTCCTTATTGTGCGTATTCTTCTGCATCCGATAACGAAAAAAAGTCAGGTTTCAATGATGAAGATGTCGAAACTGGCTCCGAAAGCAGAAGAGATAAAAGAAAAATACGCTAACAATAAAGCGGAAATGAATAAGCAAATGATGGCTCTTTACAAAGAACACGGAGCATCGCCTATTCTGGGCTGTCTGCCTATGTTGTTTCAAATGCCTATCTGGATTGCTCTTTACAGCGCCATTTACGCAGGCATCGAATTCAGGGGAGCTCCGTTTTTGCCTTTCTGGATAACCGACCTATCAAGCCCTGATGCGCTGTTCGCGCTGCCCGCCGCTGCAGAAAACATTCCATTTATTGGTGCATTCCTTGGAACAAGTTTTAAT
>CAYTQR010000059.1:0-10796 GCA_964440045.1 uncultured Planctomycetaceae bacterium
CCTGCGCGCCATCTGCCAGGTTGAAAAAGTAAGAGCAAAAGCAAAAGGCGATGAGAAAATAGGTTTCAATATTGTTGCCCGCGCTTTGAAGTCTCCAACAAAACAGATAGTCGAAAATGGCGGCGGCGAGGGCGATGTGATTGTTGAGAAACTGCTCGAACAGGCCGGCAATATCGGCTACGATGCGAATACAGGTGAGTTCGTCGATATGATTGAAGCCGGTATAATAGATCCTGCCAAGGTGGCAAGGTGTGCTTTGCAGAATGCCGCCTCTGTCGCGTCTCTTATGCTGACGACAAATGTTCTGATTACCGAGTTGAAAGAAGACGATGAAGATGCTAAGCCTGTAGAAGGGGCCGTAAGCTGAAGTCCAATTGATTTGAACGTCGAACACTCAACGTTGAACGTTCAATGTTCAATGTTGGAAGTTAAGGTGAATATGGCCAAACGAGACTATTATGAAGTTTTAGGGGTGGGCAAAACTGCCTCTGCCGATGATATCAAGCGAGCGTATCGGCGTCTGGCGATAAAATATCATCCGGACAAGAACCCTGACAATAAGGATGCTGAAGCGAAGTTCAAGGAATGTGCCGAGGCCTACGAGGTATTAAGCGATTCTGATAAGCGGTCGCGTTATGACCAGTTTGGCCATGCCGGTCTGCAGGGTGCAGGCGTGCATGATTTTTCAAGGATGAATGTCGATGATATATTCGGCGCTCTTAATATTGAGGACTTGTTTGGTGATATTTTTGGTTTTTCGGGCAGGTCCCGCCGAAGTGCCCGCAGCGGTCCCCGCAAAGGTTATGACCTTGAGACGGTTGTCCAGCTGACATTAAATGATGTTGCCGGGGGAGTTGAAAAGAGCATTGAGTTTACCCGACAGGATATTTGTGAGGAGTGCACCGGCAGCGGCAGCGCCAAAGGCAGCAGTCCTTCGAAATGTTCGGCCTGCGGCGGCAGCGGCCAGGTAGCTCAATCCGGTCTTGGCGGGTTTTTCCAGATGGTCTCGACCTGTAGAACCTGTAAAGGCAGCGGTAAGGTGATAACCAAGCCTTGCAGGAAATGTAAAGGCAGCGGGAGGGTTCCTAAAAAGCGTCTTGTAACTGTCAAGATTCCTGCCGGTGTTCACGAAGGCCAAAGCGTCCGGGTTGCCGGCGAGGGTGAGCCTGGCTTTAATAACGGGCCACGAGGTGATCTGTACTGTTACGTCAAAGTAAAAGAACACCCATTTCTCGTCCGTCAGGGCACAAGTCTGGTAGCGACAGTTCCAGTGAGTTTCACACAGGCAGCTCTTGGCGGAGTAATTGAAGTACCCAGTCTGAACGGCAGGCGGGAATTAAAGATTCCAGCCGGTACGCAGTATGGCGATGTGTTCAGGATAAAAGGGCAGGGTCTTCCGGATATCCGCACAAAGCGAAACGGCGATGAGATGGTGCAGATAATTATCGAGATACCCAAGAAGCTCAACAGCGAGCAGGAAGAGTTGCTTAGAAAATTTGCCCAAACCGAGGATATTTCGGTATTACCGAAGTCCCGGGGATTTTTTGAGAAGCTGAAAAAACACTTTAATAACGAGTAACGATTATGTGCAGTGACCCTGAAAAGGAACCAAAAACACACAAAAAAGACAAAGCTCATAAACCCCAGGAGCAGATAGATAAATTGCAGGCGGAGAAGGATGAGCTTTTCGCGAAACTTCAGCGGATAAGCGCCGACTATGCCAATTATCAGAAACGTTCAGCTAAACAGGTCTCCGAGTCAGTTGCCTATGAAAAGGAGTTGGTGATAAAATCTATTTTGCCTGTTCTCGATAACCTTGAGCATACTCTCGGCGGCGCCGAAGATATAGAGGACATTGAAAGCTTGTGTAAAGGCGTAAAGATTATTTACGACCAGATGCTTTCGATTTTGAAAAGTTACGGTGTTGAGCAGATGGATTCTGTCGGGCAGAAATTTGACCCATCCTGTCATGAGGCGATGATACAAAGGGCAGAGCCGGACAAGGAAGAGGCGGTAGTATTGGAAGAATTCCAAAAGGGCTACCGGCTGGGCCAGAAGGTTCTACGGCCAGGCAAGGTAATTGTGAACAAGAAGGACGCCCAAGACGGAGATTAGCCGATGCCGACCTACGAATACCGGTGTGCAAACTGCGGGTATGAATTCGAGAGATTTCAGTCGATGACTGCATCGGCACTGCGCAAATGTCTCCAATGCGGCAAATTATCTCTTCGCAGGCTTATAGGTACCGGGGCCGGGGTAATCTTCAAAGGTTCCGGATTTTACGAAACGGATTATCGCAGCGAATCTTACAAAAATGCCGCAAAGAAAGACAGCCAAGCCGGGAGTAAAAAGGCTGAGAAAAAAGAGACCAAAACTGAAAGCAAGACCGAAACAAACCAGAAAAAAGATGCAAAACCAAAGAATGATAAGAAATCTACCTGAAGTTGGGTGTGTGTGGGTTAATTACTGATAACAATTATTGTAAGTGTTGCGTTTTCAAGAGTTTCTGAGGGTTGAGGTGCAATTTCAGTTTTTTCAGCTGCGGTGAGTGTAGGTTTTTGATTGACGAGCAAATCATAATCAATATCTGCGTTTGCATATAATCTGTCGGTGATGGCCGGTGTTGTGATTTTGTTAATAACTGCAAGGTCATTAGCCATTCTTATCCGTTGTCCGAGGTTTTCGGCTTTGCAGATTTTCATTACCTGATCGGCACTGATATTGTTAACGGTTACATATTTCCCTGTTTGTTCTGTGCTGATGTCTATTTTTGCATCGGTGCATTGAGGCCAGATAAAGCTTAATTCCTGCATAAGTCCTGCAACCGATTCATTGTCGCAGTTGATAACATATTTGACCGAGCCGGGCTGTCTGTCTACGGCAGCAGTTCGGCCGAAAAGGTTTGTGGTAGTCAGAGCCTTTGCGACAAACCAGTCAACCTCGATTGGATTATTTGTTTTGAGTGTAAGGATGGCAACGAGAGATACATCATAGGGCATTTGCGGCACAATTTTTTTGTCCTCCGGCGGTTGGGTTTCTGCAAATGGTTGTTCATACAGAACTTTTTTAGTTGTATCTCTTCTTAGGGCACTGGTCAGCAATTTATCTCTGCTTGATTTCGGGACAAAGATGTCGAAGATAACGACAGAAAGAACCGTTGCCAGAACGATTACAGCTGCCGCTGTCATAAGCCTGCGTACCATCAGATGTCTTTTGCCGGCCTTATGCGAATAGGTTTCCGTATTTGCCAGCAGAACTTCTCTTTCGAGCCGGCTGGTTATATTGTCGCATAAACCTTCCGGCACGGGTTGTTGGCTGACGGAATTCATTAGATTTTTATGTCTTTTGAGGGAATCGTACAGGCGTTGGATTTGACTGTCGTTGTCTATCAGTCTTTTTATTTCATTGCTCTTTCTCTCGTCCAGTTCGCCGTCAAGGTAGCTGCTGAGCAGTTCTTCAATTTGTTCAGTATCTTTCATTGTATTGCCGCCTCAAGAATTTCCCTAAGGTTTTTTCTGCCTCTGGCAATTCTGCTTTTTACTGTTCCTATTTCAGTGTCAAGTGTTTCAGCAATTTCGTTATAATTCATCTGTTCGATATCCCTAAGTACAACCGCCGCTCTCTGGCCGGGTTCGAGTTTTTCCAGAGCCTTTAAAATCAGGCTGTGCAGTTCTTTTGTCGCGGCTATCTGGTCCGGCAACGGTGAAGTTTTGTCTATCAGATAATCCTTCAGCTGCCGTTTTAACTCGTTATCTGCTTCGTTCTGGAGCGACTGGAATCTGACCGCTGCGTTTCTCTTGCAGAAGTTCAGCGTCAGGTTAACCGCGATTCTGAACAGCCAGGTATAAAAGCCGCTCTGCTCTTTGAAGTTTTTAATGTTCTGTATAACTTTGACGAAAGCATCCTGCGTCAGTTCAGCAGCGTCATCTTTATTGCCGCACATCTTCAGCACGGTGTTATAGACCCTTTGCTGATATTTGAGTATCAGCCTTTGGGCCGAGTCCATATTGCCGGCTTTTGCCTGTGCGACCAGGGTAGCTTCGTCAATCGAAATATTCGCATCGGTGCCTTTCAATTGTTCCTGTATAAATTTGACCATCGCAGCCCTAAAAAGTTCCCTGTTTTCCAAAAAATACACGAATTTCGTAATTATAATGGCACAGACGGCTTATAAAAGCAAGTATGTTTGTTTTGCTGCCAGAAAACAGGATTTGTGCTGTCGTAAATCTTTAAGGGGAGTTTTAGGAGGATTTTGCAGGTTTTTTACGCAGATTCTTTTTTTGTCTGATTGTTTGGGATGAAAAGTTCTGCTTTGCCCTGCACGATATCTTTTGTGATGAGGTATTTGCCCGGCTTTTGTTCTTCGGGCAGATGGTACATCAAATCTATCATAAGTTCCTCAGTTATTGCTCTAAGGGCTCTGGCTCCGGTGTCCCGTTTCAAAGCCTTCTTGGCCAATCCCATCAAAGCATCATCAGTGAAATCTAGTTCAGCATCTTCCATTTTGAAGAAAGCCTTGTATTGTTTTATAAGTGCGTTTTTGGGTTTGGTCAGGATATCGACAAGGGCATCGGCATCGAGAGCATTTAAAGTTGTGATGACCGGCAGCCTGCCTGTTATTTCAGGAATCATGCCGTACTCGATAATATCTTCCGGTACAACCTGCTCCATGACATCTGAATAGTCAGCCTTGGGATAGTCGGTTTTTTGTTTTTCCGAACTGAAGCCTATCATTTTTCTGCCCAGGCGTTTCTTTATGATATTTTCCAATCCGACAAATGTTCCGCCGCAGATAAACATAATATGTGTGGTGTCCATCTGGATATAAGACTGTTCAGGATGTTTTCTTCCGCCTTGCGGAGGGATATTTGCGGTAGTTCCTTCAAGCATTTTCAGAAGGGCCTGCTGAACGCCTTCGCCTGAGACATCACGGGTTATTGAGATGTTCTGGTTGGTTTTTCCAATTTTGTCGATTTCGTCGATATATACGATTCCGCGTTGAGCTGCTTCAATGTCAAGGTCAGCGTTTTGAAGGAGCCTGAGCAGGAAGTTCTCGATATCTTCTCCGACATAGCCGGCCTCGGTAACGGTAGTGGCGTCGCAAATGGCAAACGGGACATTCAATTCTCTTGCAAGGGTTTTTGCCAGAAGCGTTTTTCCTGAGCCTGTCGGCCCGATTAACAATACGTTTGATTTATCTATTTCGACCTCAGCCTGTTCGTTGTCTGTGTGTACGAGGCGTTTGTAGTGATTGTGCACGGCTACGGAGAGTACCTTTTTTGCTTTTTCCTGCCCGATGACGTAGAGGTCGAGAAATTCTTTTATCTGCCGGGGCTTGGGCACATCCTCAAGAAGAAAGCCGGAGTGCCTGAGCCGTCTTTTTTCCTGCCTGACGATGTTATAGCAAAGCTCTACGCATTCCGGACAGATATAAACATTGCCTGGACCTTCGACAAAAGCATCGACCGGTTTTTTTGCTCTGCCGCAGAAACTGCATGTTTCCTTTTTGCTGGATTTGTCTGAATCTTCAGCCATTAAGACTCCGCATTTAACAATTTAATATATCTTAACAAATCGGCCTGTTTCGTTCAAGCCTTAAGCTTATTGTGTAATTAAGTTTAGTAGTTTTTTTTGCCAGAATTGAGGTATATCTCTTCTGCTGCTCAGGAGTACTTCGGCGGCATGGAAGGCTTTTTGGCGGTCTTTTTCGGATATTTTTGAAAGGCACAGGAGCTGATAATACTTTGCAGGCCAAAAATCCGTGTTTTTGCTGTTTGTCGCCGAGGCGAGTTCCGACCACAGATTACAAGCTTTTTCAAAATCGCCGGTTTTTGTATGAAATCTTGCATAAAGCCTTAAAAAATCGTGATTTTTCAAGCTGGTTTTTTCCCGGATTTTTTCTATCTGTGTTTTTAAGGTTTCCGGACAGTTACTGTCGATTTGGACTATTTGAAACTCAAGCGTTAAAATTTCCGCATCAAGGAGATTGTACTGTTGGCTTAATTTCCCAGAAAGATTTATACAGTTTTCGAGAAAATTTTTGTCCGCAGCCTCTGCCAGTTCGTCAAGATTTGAACCAATGTCCTTGAGAATAATCGTGCAGAAATTTGCATCTTCTTTGGTTAAATTTTCAGCTTTGAGCATATGGTTTATAGCTTCGGCTTTTTTGCCCAGCACCCAGTAAGCTCTTGCCTTAAGTGTCAGCACATTTTTTTCTGTGGGCAGGTCCACAATTTTTTGAGCGTTTTCCGTTCCGCCGAGATTAAGCAGAATTTTACAGTATGTTTCAAGTATACGATTATGTAATTCATTATCTTTACCCAATTTTGTTTTTTGCAGGAGATTGTCGAGTCTCTGTGAGGTCTGTTGGTAATCATTTTCCATATCAAGTTTTAACATCACTGCATCATATTCGGCAATGAGAGCAAGCTCATCGTTGCTATTTATAACCTGTTCAAGAATTTTTAGTGAGTCGTCTTTTCTTTGGCAGTTTTTCAGGACGAAGGCATAGCAATAGAGGGCGTCATAGTCATCGGCGGTTTGGGCGAGATGATTTTTTAAAACGGCTATTGTTTTTTCGCAGTCGATTACCTTTTGGTTATACAGGCTGTAAGCCAAATTGGCAGCTTTTCTGTCGGCGTCATCAGCAAAGATGGTTTTTTTGTCTTTCCCTGCCTCGATGAAAAGTTCCATCGCTTGGAGTGGCTTGTCTTTTTCGATAGCCAGGCCGGCAGCATAAAAGACGACAGGTAATTGCGCTGTATTTGTTAATTTTGAAAGTATATCCGCGTACTTTTCGGAATTGTTTTTAATTGCTGCCTCGGCGGCAAGGGCGGCTTCGGTCGGTGTTATTTTTGAATAGTCGCAAAAAAAGCCTAATTTTTCCAATACGAGTTTTCCGAACAGTTCTCTGCTTTGGGGCCATTTTTCAATCGTTTTTTTCAGATGTTCGTCGGCCCCTGCCTTTAATTGAACAAAAGCAATCCTTGCATTTGTTTCAAAATCATCGGCGGAAGCGTTTTGCTGCGGCTGGTTTTGGAAAGTTCTAAAGCTTTCGATTTGTGATAGTCTCACCTGGCTGTTTAGAACGTCAGCTTTCAACTGATTCCATAGTCCTGTTTCGCCGAATTTTTCCTCCCAGTCGTTGCCGGTGTAATCTTCTACCTGTTTTTTATATTCAAGCTGTTCGGCGAGTATTTGTTTGATTGTTTTGGTATATTTTTTTGCAGCTTCGGTGAGAATTGTTTTGTTCTGGTCAGATAACTGCCCGTCATTATATTGGAAACTCAGCCTTTGGTATAAAGATTCAGAGAGAAAATTTTGATAGGTTTGTTTTGATTTCTCTCCAAGTGATGCAATCGCTTTTTCGTCAGGACAATTGTTATTTCCACGGCACGGCAGTGCGACAAAAAGCAGGGCGAGAAGAGTTTTGATTATTGCCCGGTTCATTGGATTTCAGTATTGAGCCTGAAAGTGAGGTCGTTTACCCCAAGGCCGTATAAAAGGTTGTAAATCTTCGCTACATAATCCCACTGGACATCATCGTCAAAAACGAGGATGACCGGGTCAGAAAGGACTCTTTTTTGTTCTTTTAGTGTGGATGCGAATTTTTCAACGAAATCGGCCAGGTCCTGTTTTATGCTCTCGGCGGTGATATTTGCAGTTTTTTCTTCAATCTGTATTTTGCACCCGGCGGGCGTGCTCAGGATATATACAGTCAGCGGTTCGACGATAGTTACAGAAGTATTAGCCTGAGCAGTCGGCAGGCCGAGAGGGAGTGTGGCTTCGGGTGGTCTGAACTGAGCGGAGATAAAGAAGAATATCAGCAAAAGAAATATGACGTCGATAAGCGGGGTGAGCCTGAGGCACATATTAGATAAGACTTTTTTGCTGTTTTCAATATCTTCGAGAACCGATTCTTCGATTTTGCCGGATGGAATCATCTTGTTTGTATAATAAAATTATATTAATTCGTAACCTGCCCTGAAAGCAATTTCGTTGATATAATACAAGCCTCTTTTTCCTTTCGAAAAAGCGCGTTTCATACCATTAAAGACTGATTGTGGCTCCAGGATGCCGGTCTTTTTAATCATAGTTCCGAGCATTATGATGTTTGCGACTTTGATATTGCCCATTTTTATGGCGAGATTCGTTGCATCAACACCGACGATATCAAGATTGCTTTTTTTGACCTTTGCCAGATCTATCATAGAAGAATTTATAATCGTTGGCGAGCCAGGCCGAATGGTATCGGCATATTTAATGAATGACGGGCCGTTCATTATGATAGCCAGGTTTGCCTGCTCGATAATGGGCGAATCGATTTCATGGTCCGAGATGGATATAACCCCTTTTGCAGTGCCGCCCCGGACTTCGGCGCCGTAAGAGGCCATTGCGCAGACATTTTTTCCCGCGTTGATGCAAGCGTAGGCAAGTACGTTGCCTGCAAGAATGACACCTTGTCCTCCAAATCCCGCTATCAATATGCTTGTTTCATTATCCATTTATACTATTCTGTATCTTTATACACTCCCAGAGGAAAGTAATTAATCATCTGTTCTTCGATAAACTGTGTAGCGTCTTTTGGCGAAAGTCTCCATCCGACCGGACACATAGAGAGTATCTCGACCATTGAAAACCCAATGCCGTTGAGCTGGTTCTGGAAGACTTTTCTTATGGCTGACTTTGTTTTGTTTATGTTCCTGACAGAATGTATACTTGTTCTTTCGAGGTATTTGGTCTCTTCGAGTGTTGTGAACAGTTCGCATACCTTTATAGGTTTTCCCATTCCCTTTATAGTTCTGCCGAACGGGCTGGTAGTGGTTTTTTGCCCGATTAGAGTTGTCGGGGCCATCTGTCCGCCGGTCATTCCATATACAGCATTATTTACGAAAATCACGGACATATTTTCGCCCCTATTGGCTGCGTGTATTATCTCAGCGGTTCCGATTGCCGCCAGGTCTCCGTCACCTTGATATATCAGAACGAACTTATCTGGGTGAACTCTTTTTATCGCAGTGCCAATCGCCGGCGCTCTGCCGTGTGCACATTCGACAACATCGCAGAAGATATAATCGTAAAGTATAACCGCACAGCCTACCGGTGCAGTGAGAATCATTCTTTCTCTAATACCGAGTTCGTCAACAACTTCGCCGATTAGCCGCAGGACGATTCCGTGCCCGCATCCCGGACAGTATTTTGTCGAGTCTGTCGTGATGGATTTTGGCTGTGTTTTTACAATATTCATTTATTTAGTATCTCGCTGATTTTTTCATATATTAAGTCCGGCGTGGGATTCCATCCGCCGCCCATACCATAAAACAAAATATCCTTTTTTGGTACAACATCCATAAGTGAAAGCTGGACGTCCTCGAGCATCTGTCCGGTGCTCATTTCGATAACGAGGATTTTAGAGCCTTTATTTTTTTGTGCGATTTGGACAAGCTTAACATCCGGCCATGGCCATAAAGTTTTCGGGCGAAACAGGCCGACCTTTATACCGTTTTCATTGTGCCTTTTTATAGCTGATTTTGCGATTCTGCTTGTAGCGCCGTAAGCGACAATAACCAAATCAGCATTGTCGCAGTTGAATTCTTCAGACCAGCGGACTTCGTCATGAATTTTTTTGTACCTTTTATCAAGCTTGCGGTTTAGCTGTTCCAACCCGTCAGGCGGTCTTAGATACAGTGTTCTTACGACATTTGGTTCCCTGCCCGCACAGCCGGTAAGCGCCCAGTCTTTGGGCGGGAATTTTTCGAACATTGGCTTATAAGGGTGCATTTCAAAAGGCTCGACAAGCTGACCGATAATGCCGTCATTTTGTATAATCGCCGGCACCCTGTAATAATCCGACAGGTCAAAGGCCTGCATTGTCATATCGTAGCATTCCTGTACTGAATTTGGCGCAAGTACGATGCATCTGTAATCACCATGTCCGCCGCCCCTGGTTGACTGGAAGTAATCAGCCTGCGATGCTTCGATATTTCCCAGGCCCGGCCCGCCGCGAACGACATTTATGATTACGCACGGTAGTTCTGCACCTGCGATATAGCTTATCCCTTCCTGTTTGAGGCTTATGCCGGGCGATGATGACGAGGTCATAACCCTTACCCCTGCCGCGGATGCTCCATATACCATATTTATCGCGGCAATTTCGCTTTCAGCCTGGAGAAAGATTAGATTTTCTTCTTCCATTCTTTTTGCCAGGTACTCCGGCGTTTCAGTCTGTGGGGTAATTGGATATGCGAAATAGCAGAGGCAGCCTGCCTTAATGGCGGCTTCTCCGACGGCCTCATTGCCTTTCATTAATACTTTTCTGGTATCCGAACCTGTATTGTTATTTTCAGACATTTAAGTTTATCTTCTTGAACCTGCAGTTTCAACTATGGTAAAACAGCAATCGGGACAAATGATATAGCACGCTCCGCATCCGTTGCAGAGTTCGAGATTCACTTCAACGTAATCGTAACCTTTTTTGTTGCTAATGCCGCTTTTGCGTATAGCTCTTTTTGGACAGATACTAATACACAAATCGCAGCCCTTGCATTTTTCCAGATTTATCTGTGCTTTCTTTGCCATTTATTCTTTTGCCATTTAAGACCCTGACTTACCTTACCACAACTGAGGCTGATTTTCAACAAAACTTAACATCTTATTGGCAAAGGGGTTAGATTGCCAAGAGGTGTTAATATATCATTGTTTTACTACCTGTCTTCGCTTGTGCTTTGCCGAGCGAAGCAGGATGGAGACGAAGGGAATCGAACCCTCATTCCCGCGATGCGACCGCGGTGTGCTCC
>CAYTQR010000060.1:0-575 GCA_964440045.1 uncultured Planctomycetaceae bacterium
CTTTATGGTTGTGGATTGACATCAGGTCGGGATTAGTTACACTTTACGGCGTAATGCCCTGCGATACTATCGAGTTGTGGATTGACATCAGGTCGGGATTAGTTACACTTGACCTTGTGGACAGGATTTTAAGGCTTGAGTTGTGGATTGACATCAGGTCGGGATTAGTTACACTACCTTGTCCCTAACCTGCTGCAAACAGAGGATTTGTGTTAAAATAAGCTTAAAATAATTCGAGTTGTTTGGGTGCCGGGGGTGTTGGTTTTCGCATTTTTCCCCAGAAAATTCGCATCTTTTCAAACTGCTTGTCGGTGATTGTAACCAGCCGAACCTCGCCATCCGGCGGTAAAAAAAGCTGTACCCTACGATAATGAACATCAGCATTTTCCTCACTTGCACAGTGTCTTGCATATACCGAGTATTGTAGCATAGCAAAGCCGTCTTTTAAAAGATTTTTCCGAAAATGTGTATAAGATTTTCTTGCCTTTTTCGTATCCGTCGGCAAATCAAACATCGCAAAAATCCACACCGCTCTATATCCGCTTATTATCATTTTTGTGTCATTCCCGCGAAAG
>CAYTQR010000060.1:585-10785 GCA_964440045.1 uncultured Planctomycetaceae bacterium
CATTAACGGCCCTTTGTATTTTGATATTTCTACTTCTTCATACAAAACTTCAAGCAGTCTTGCTTTTATCGGCTGTGTTAGTTCCTCCCAGTCTTCGCTTTGAACAATCTCCCTGACTTTTACCTCAATATATCCCCTGAAAGGCTCGACCAAATCATCCGCAAGGCAAAACGCGTTATATTTATTTCGATGATGAAGCCCAACTGAAGGTAAAAGTCCTGCGCTGCAAATTGCGCGTGCTACTGCCGCCCGCATTACCATATATCCGTAGTTCAGCAAATTATTCGGCGGCTTACCCTTGCTATCACGCCTGAATAATACATCCTGCAAATATGCACCCCAGAATAATTTACTTGCCCTTGCCTCGACATTTGCCGGGTCGCCGCTGCGAACCTGACTTATTAAAGTCGTTAATGCTTTGTATATTTGTGTATTATCTTTAACGATTTTTGCCTGATGTCTGATTTTTGCTTTTACAATTTGCTGCCAGAGTTTCTTTTTCAAAGGCTCTTTTGCCTTTATCTGCTTTGTGTATCTTTCGGTCTGAATTGAATTGGCCTCTATCGGTAAAAGCATTCCTGTCGGCAGATGGCTTGAATTGCACAGCACTACAGCCGCGTTATGCCTTAATAATTCTGTAAAAACCGAGTGTGTATAATTTGTCGCCTGATTATCAACTAAAAGAACGCCGATATCTTCACAGGGGATAGATGATGTTTCTTTGCCATCTTGTCTTATGACTAACTGCCCGTATTTTATCGATAGACTTGTCCTTGTCTGAGATATCTCAATTATCTTTTTAATCATTCGCCGGATATATCCTGCCAAGCAAGTCAATAGCTACCTTGTGGCCATCTAAAGTATTGTAGTTTTTTCTTTGTATCAAGGGCGGTTTATCTGAATCACTTACCTTGCCTGCATAATCATGAGGTCTTAATACTATTCTGCCGTCTTGAATTGTTTTTTGTATTCTGTACAGTTTTTCCGTGTCGTCATCCATTTTCAGCATAAACATTTCGTTTGTTGCCAGAGAGCAGATAAATTTTCTGCCGTCGCCATAATCTTTACAAACGACTGATTTCCCTTGCTGGCTTCTTTGCACTGCTTCAAACATAGTAATAACTCTACCGTCCCTCTTGGTTTTACCTTTCTTGTCGGTATATTCAAAAATCTCTATATGATGATTGTTGCCCGGTGCGACAGCACGGTAGGGATTGCCGAATTTGTCTTTCATTTCTATCATATTGCTGGCAACATCCTTAATCCTAACCTTTTTTATCTGCACTTTTTTGTTGCTTTTTGTAGTTTTCATATACAAAGGCTCTTGCCATACTTCTTTAGAAATTTTTCTTCCGCCACCGCCAGAGTTGATACCTTTTTCAACAAGACGCTCCTTGACAATTTGGCGTACTACAGGGTCAACGATTTTTTCTATCATCGGCAGCGTTAAATCCTCAAGTTTTTTGCGATAGGTGAAAATATCCTGTCCTTTTTTATCTTTTTCCTCCGTTGGCCCATAAGCAGTTTCTTCATGAAGTTTCCCCGATACCTTTCGCTGAACACGATGCGATACATTTATCTGCTTTACATTCTCTCTAATCTCTTCTCTAAAATTCGGCCAGGGTGGTCCAAAAACTACTCCTGAAACTGCGTATTTACTTTTTGCAAGACGATGTAAATGTTCATTTTCGGTAACTGCTACAACAGCCGCGTCAACAGCATGCCTGCGATGGTCATCATTTCGTCTTGTGTCAAGTTCGTCAAATATTCCGTTTAATCCCCATTGATGCCGCAATTCGCTTGTAATTTTCCCTCGTGTTCCGCGTACATAAACCCCAAGTTGTTTAAGATAGTTTATAGTTTCTTTACAAATATATCTTGTATCATTAAGTTCTCTTTCGATATGTTTGTCGAGGTCTAATTCTTTCTGCCAGAATTTTTTCTTTTTCGGATGTGGCATACCAGAACCTGTTACCCTTTGTAAAATCTGCTCATACTTTTCTGGCTGGTGATTATATGCTTCATAGGGCGTTTGGCCTTTTTTGACATGTATATTTTCATGCACTTCGCAAAGCGTTTTGTTCATATAACTATCGTCTAACGAACGGTCATAAGGCAGGATATGCTCTACCTGAAATTCAGGATGAGGACCAAACAAAGCGGTTTGCGAAATACTTTTCCCTGTATATGGACATTCTCTGCCGCACTCTTCCCACAGTTTGTATTTTATAATATCATCTCGGCTTGGCCTCGTAATTTTTATATCATTTATCAGTTTTTCTCTTACTTCTTTATTTCGCTTCTGATTTTCAAGTGTCTTCCAATGCAACTCCTCTCGTTGTCGGCTGCTGCCTTGTACATCTCTTGCCATTTCAATAGCTATACTTTTCGGCTTGCCATACTGGCGAATAATGGCATTTATTAGTTTGCGAACCTCAAACAAAGCTTTTTGTACAATAGGATTCCTTAAATCTGTCGGCAACGGCAATTTATCGAATGTCGCTCCGTTTGTGTTTTTGTTTCTGTCATAACCCGCCTCTTTAATTGCCTCAGAAGTTAATCGTCCCTGTTCCATAAACGGCAAAAGTTTCAAAATTGCTTTGCGGGAAAAACTCATATATCTTTGCGGCAGTGATACTTTCATAGCGGTTTCAATCTGGTTTTCATTCAAACCATCTTGCGTCTTCAGCTTTTCAACAAGCTGGTCATCTTCAAGCTCCACGAAAGCTTCATTAAGTTTTATCTTTTCCTGTTCAGCCATAGCATCCCATATTTTAGAACCAAAAACGTTTTTGCTGCGCATTGCTGCCGCAAAGGTATCGCCTTTTAATGATTTTACTTTCCCCTCCTGTTCAAGATTAAACAACTGAGTCTCCATTAGATTTAATCTTTTGCGAATATTACCAAATTTAAATTCCTTCTTTTTGCCAAGTTCATCCAGAATGAAATTTCTCTGTTCTATTGTTAATTTATTCTCCGACCCACCGGGGTTTCGTATCTTTAAGTTATTAACATCCTGCAAAATTCTGAATTTTCTGGCATACCAATCTCCTCTTGGACAGCGTTTTTCATCCGGCTCAAGTTCACAATCGCCAATAAGTTCATCTGTAGGCTTTAGCGGCCTTTGAAAAAATATAATCTCGTCTCGAATTTTATTTTTAAGCTCTTCAGTAAGTATTTTAGGATAATATTCAGATTGCTTTGTCCAAAGCAAATCAAACTCTGTTTCATACATACTTCTGAATGTATAGCGGCTTCTTATTCGCTGCTCATCAGAATCAAGACCGGCAAAATACTCTCCAATTGTTCGGCAGTTTGCAGCATCTATCTTTTTTTGTAGTTCACCTGCTTGTTTCTTGACGATGCCGTCATCTTTTGATTCACCGCTTTTTCTGTTGCTTTTAAATCCTCTTCGCTGGCTCAAATGATAAAGCACTCTGCCAAATTTATAGGGTTCAAGCTTCTCATCTAATCCTTTTTTTCGCAGTTGATAAGGGTTGTTTTCTTTCTTTTGGAATAGCGACATCAATTCAGATTCACTGTGCGGTAGTAGCTCTGTGGATTGCAGCACTTTTAACAATTGTTGTTTTCGTTGATTTCGTCTCTGGTGGGTTCGTCTTGCGCCTCTTGCTTCTCTACGCATAGCGTTTTTTGATTTTTCCAGTCCTTTTGTGTCTCTGTCCACGCCTTCTGGAAAAACGCGTATCCCTATATCAACTAATTGCCGTTTTTGTTTATCGAGAACTACCCAACCGATACTATTAGACCCAATATCGAGTCCCAGTACATATGCCATAATAGGCTCCTCAAAATGACAGGTTTTCCTATGATTTATCCGGAAAAATTATATAAAAAAGCACTTGATTTGTCTATAGCTAAATCTATAATAACAGTAGTGTAACTAATCCTGACCTGTGACTTTTCATAACAAGACGAAATGTCGCAGGCTCTGCCCCACAGGCCTTGAAAAAGACCTGTGGGGTAAACCTTTTTATGAATTTCCCATTCCTTTCTTCCCAAACTCAACCGAAACTAATCCCGCCCCCGGCGGCTCCTCAAATCTTAAATTTTAAATAAACTTAGTGTCTTAATGTCTTTGTGGCTCTTTTAAGCCTTAAATCTTCGATTTTCACTCTAAAAAACCGTAGAACTTGTGCCTTAGGTACCCGTGGTTTAAAAGCAAAAAGGCAAATCGTCTTGCAGTTACCGTATAAGTGATTTGGCAGGCAAAAAAACCCAAATTATCCGGGTTTTTTTGAAAATCTTGATATGGATTTTTTAGAGGTATTGTTTACTGCTTTTAACGGTTCTTGGGTCGCTGCCTTGTTCGATAGCCTCGATTTTTTCAACGCGTCTTTGGTGTCTGCCGCCGGCGAATTTGGTTGTCAGCCAGACTTCGACGATTTTGCGTAGAACTTGTGAGCCGAGGAGATCGCCGCTGAGACATAATACATTGGCGTCGTTATGTTCTCTGCTTATACGGGCGTTGAGTTCATCATAGCAAAGCGCCGCACGAGCGCCATGAACCTTATTAGCCGCAATACTCATCCCAATTCCGGTGCCGCATACGAGGATTGCCATGTCAACTTCCTTCTTCGAGACGGCAGTCGCCGCCAAATAGGCGAAGTCGGGATAATCAGCAGGCCCTTCCGCATTTATTCCAAAATCGATGCATTTATGGCCCAGCTCAATTACTATAGCCTTTATCTGCTCCTTTGCCTCCAATCCCCTATGGTCGTTGGCTACCGCTACTTTCATTTCAACAGCTCGCTTATCCTTTTATCAACCGCTCTTTCTATTCTCAGGCCACAAGTCTCGTAAACCTCATAACCTGTACCAATTGGGTCACTTATATTGCCCAGACCTTCCAATAACATACACTTTTCTCCCGCTTTGGGCAGAAGACTAATTATACCATTTTTATGGCTTGCTGACATAGTAAAAATATAATCAGCTTCCTGGAGCATTTCAGCATCAAGCCTTTGACTTTTATGATCGCTTATATCGACGCCCTTTGAGGTGCAAAACCTTACAGATTCAGCACTTGCGCCAATTCCATTCGCTGCCATAACGCCACAGGAAGCTATTTTGTAACCCATTTGCTCGAGCTGGTCAATACGCAGGCCAAGTTTTTGGGCCAGTGCCTTTTTGGCAAAGCCCTCAGCCATAGGACTCCTGCAGGTGTTGCCTGTGCAGACAAAAAGGATGTTTACAGTGAGCATTTTTCGAATCTGCTTTTCAGAAAATACCCCTTTTCTGAGAATCTGCCAGCCCCCGCTCTTGCTTTCGCAAGAAAGCGCGGGGGAGGAGATTTTTACTACGGTACTGCTTTTTTTGTATTTACAAGGCCCGGCATCCAAAACCATATCGACAAGTCCGTCAAGCTGTTTGGCCGCCTGTTTGGCATTTGTTGCCGGTTCTTTCCCCGTTACATTTGCACTGGGAGCGACAATTGGAAAATTGCAAAGATTTAAAAGCGCAGAGGCAACCGCATTTTCAGGACAGCGGATGCCTATAGTATTGTCTTTATAAAGTAATTCGACCATTTCAGGCCCAAGTTTTTTTTTAAGCTGACTGATGTCTTTCTTGTTGATTTGGAAAACGATTGTAAGCGGGCCAGACCAAGCGTTTTTTACAAGTTTTTTCGCAGGCAAAGTCAAGCTCGGTACAAAATCCTGCAATTTGTCTTTGTCGCCGATGTGAAGACTGTACCTTTTATCTGTATCTCTCTGTTTTATTCCATCGAGTCGGGCAAGGCTCTTTTTATCCGCCTTGCAGGCAATTCCATAAACGGTTTCGGTAGGGAAAACGACAAGACCGCCGGAGCCGATTAAATCAGAGGCCTTTTTTATCTTTTCGATATCCTCTATAGGGCCGTTTATTTTTACGATTGTCGTTTTCATAACGCTGTAAAATACAGGATTGCAGGGCAAAAAGGAAGAAGTTTCCTCGAACCCTTTAATCGCAGATTTCGCAGATTATATTGATTTCTAATTAACCACGAATAAACACGAATAGACACGAATTAACCGCAGATTCTTGGATTTTTTCTGAAAAGAGCTTGATTTATTTCCGGCAGGTACTATACTCGTATGTAGTATACTACATACGAGTATAGATGCTGGTTGATTTTGGTATAAGGCTGAAACTAGTTAATTTTGGCATAGGTTTGGAATCGGTACCAAGGCTGGAATCGGCATAGGCTGAAAAATGAAGGAGTTATCATATGGATTTTAATAACTGGAAGACGCAGGTTCGCAAGGGGCTGTTGGAAATGGCGGTGATTAATCTTCTGCAAAACGGGAAGATTCACGGGTATGAAATAGTACAGAAATTCAAACAATTAGACGGCCTTAAAATTCGTGAGGGCAATATTTACAGGATTTTGATGCGACTTCGCATAGATGGGCTTGTCAAGAGCAGGGAAGAGGGTACAGAAAGCGGTCCACCGAGAATATATTTCGAATTGACAAGACAGGGACGAAATGTTTTGGAGAAGATGAACAATCACTGGGACACCATACGAAAAAGTATTGAAGTGGTACAAAAGAGAAAGATCATATAAAAGCCGATGGCAGATTCGTGGGTGAAAGGTTTTCAGGTTTGCACGATGAGAATTTGCAGAAGGGTTAAATTATACTCGCTATACTCGCCATGTCCACTATGCTCCTATGCAGTATACTTCATACGAGTATAGTAACGTTGGTAGGGGTAGGCATATGCTCTTATGCAGTATACTCTATACGAGTATAGCAATGTTGGGTTTTTAGAGACGGGTCAAATTGCTTTAAGGTAATGTTCTGCGAACATTACAAAATTCAAACAAAATCCTTTTTCAAGCGGGCTTGAGCAGGATTTAGTATTTGCCTTTTCTGCCTTTATACGGCTGTGCCCTCCGCTTGCGCGGGGGCAGGCTTAAAACAAAAGAACGTTTTCACTATGCTTGAATACAGTATACTGCATACAAGCATAGATAGCCGAGTATAGATATATGGGGATGTTTCAGTTTTGAGTTTTTAATTCTTAATGTTGAATTGAGGAGCCACCTTCCATCCTTCGCTGAAGCTACGGAGGACAGGTCGGCGGGGCTTATTTTTAACCGCGGATTTCACGGACGGCACGGATTATTCACCACGAAGGACACGAAGAGCACGAAGAAAATTAACCACGGATTGCGCGGATTAACGCGGTTTAAAGAGTTGACAAAACCCCCTATTAATTAGATAATAAATGCTCGGATTACAGGTACTCCTGGCCAAGCAACCCCGGAACTTTCCGAAAAGATTAATTTACAGTGCGCTATAATTATTGTTGGGCCACAATATGAAAAATAATAATTCACATTCCATTATTATGGGAAGAGTAAGAAGTTTCCAGTGCGCTATCAAGGGCATTGCGATAATGTTAGCAACCCAGCATAATGCATGGATTCATGCGGTTGCTACGATTTGTGTTGTCGCAACTGGTTTTTTCTTTGGTTTTTCAAAATCCGAGTGGTGCTGGATAGTTTTGGCTATTATAGCAGTATGGACAGCGGAGGCTCTCAATACTGCTTTTGAGTTTCTTGCTGATATTGCTTCTCCTGATTTCCACCCGCTGACCGGCAAAGCAAAAGATGTTGCTGCAGGGGCTGTCCTTATTTCTGTTATTGGCTCTGTTATTATAGGCCTCTTTATTATTGGCCCATATTTGTCGTCTTTCATAAAAAAATAAGCCTAACACAGAGGACACGGAGGCTAAAAATTAAATAATTGGTGCATCGCTGGAGCAGTATTTAGTATTTAGTGAATGGTATTTAGTGCTAACAACCAACGACTATATACTAACGACTAGTTGCAGGGCGAAAGCAATAAAAGATTACAGATTATAGATTGCAGATTACAGATTTGAGGAGCCGCCTACAGCGGAACTTATTTTTAACCGCAGATTTCACGGACGGCACGGATTATTCACCACCCCGATGGGATAGCCCCGATGAGATAGCCTAAAAGACATCTCACGGGGTAAACTTGGCATCCCACAGGGTAAACTCCGGACACGAAGAGCACGAAGAAATCACGAAGGCTTGCTTTAAGGCGATGTTCTGCGAACAATTCAAAATTCAAACAAACCCTTTCTGAAATAAATTTCAGTCGGGCATGTAGTTGAATTTTTTACCCTAAAGGGTCGTGCCTTAAAGCAAGAAAACCACAGATACCTATGGCACAAGTACCTAAGGCATAAATTGTAGTAACCCGAAACTCTGCGCTAAAAAGGAAGGGGGGGAAGTTAAAAAATTGGCATGCTGTCCGCAGATTTCCTTTGGGGCTACTTAATCTTGCTAAAAGTTATATTCTGTGAACTGTCAAGATCACATCGGAATGCAGATACGTGAGCTAACTCACCATCCAATAGACTGAGTAAATTATCTTGAGTTTTGAAATCCATTTTATGACCAAAATAAACAGCCGAAAAATCATTCGGATTCACGTCATAATCTGATACCAAACCCGTTTCGTGGTGTCTGCGAAAAGAGGGGACGCGCCATTCATTCTGCTCAAACCATTTATGTTCATTGTCTTTAGCTTTCTTTGTGCAACATTTTTTAATTATATAGTTTGCCCCTACGATGTTCTCAAGACACATTACCACGGCCCAATCTTCTGCGGTTAAGAATAGCTCTCTTTCTGGAACATATTCAACTGGTTCAGCCATACGCCAAGGACTGTCCGACTCTTCTCTACAAGCAAGCTCTATTACTGCTCCCTTGTAGGCTTCTGCATAGTCGTTCCATAACCGATGGTTGTTATTTTCTATACCAAGGCATAGTATTCGGGAATTATTTCTAATATTATTCTTCCAGCATTCATTTATGCCGGCAATAGCACGTGAAATATCTACGGGACCTTTCTTTAGTTCTGATATAGCCGAAGTTTTGTCACTACCGAATAATGATATCGAGGAAGATAAAAACTTAGATATTTTGTTAGTATTTTTTTTATTAAGACTAGCGTGGGGATTTGCTACCAAGTCTATATATGCATCTCGAATTTTTTTTTGTTTATCTTTATTCATTGCATCTTCGAATCCTTTCGCTACATCAAGAGAATCATCAAACTTGTCTGGGTGACTCCAGCGCAGAGTTTTGGTTTTTAGTACTATCTCAGCAGCTGAAGCGGACATATACTTAAAAAAACTTTTTGGGTGATTCTGGTTAATATTCATTCCATTTCTGTTTTAATATCTACGAGGTACTCTCTCGCCCTGCAATTAGTTCCGCCGCCGCCAAAGGCTATGGCGGATAAACGCTCGTGTCTAGCAGCAAATACTATTCCTTATTTCAATTTTCCATTGCATTGTTCAATGGCTTAGATGTCTGCTTTGCCGATCGCCAGAAAACGAGGATGAGAATACCCAGTATCAAACAAAACAAAGAATCGCCGAGGAACCACAGAGGGGGCATTGACACAATAATGCCGGTTATCAAACAGATAACCCCCAGGATTGCTGTAGATAGGCCGGCGAATGGTACCATCAGGCCATAAGCCATAGGATTAAGGGCAAGAATAATAAAAAAGATTCCTATCCCAACACAAGTGGCTGATACCACACGAATGGCATACGTACACTGCGGCAGAGACGGGATGGCCTCACCGCCAAATGCCTTTACAATGGATTCAAGCGTTGATATAGGTAAGAACATTCCAAATACGCTCAGCAGCCATCCGACACCAGTTATCCATAGACAGATTTTTAATGCACGCATCTGCAGGCCCTTTCAATAAAGAGTAGATTTTGGATTATTTCTTTTTCAAAACATAGTACTTAGGTTTCATTTTACTTTTAACTCTCTTGCTTGCCCTCGGAACCGTCGCTCGTGTCTCGTTTCTGCTGCAACTCCTCGGTGTTTAATCTTGACCAATTGTACATTTAAAAAGAGGGGAAATAAAGGGAAAACAGTAGGCAAGAGGAACCTGCCGGATAAACCCCGCCATTCCGCCTTCGTTGAAACTATGGCGGACAAGAAATGGCGAGGCTAAATACTCCCTGCGCTAACGCTTGGGCTCTGTTGCTTGGCAATGACGTTTTTTTGCAAATTTTGGGGTTTCTAAGCCTTTTGTTGTTAAGCAGTTATAAAATATTGCAAAAATTTTATAAAAAAGTATAAAAAACCCTTGCTTTTTTAGGGAAATATAGTAAAATACAGGTGTTGTTAAGCAA
>CAYTQR010000061.1:0-10768 GCA_964440045.1 uncultured Planctomycetaceae bacterium
TAACAGAGGCTCAGTGGGCATCGGTTTGACCAAATACGAAACGCTTTACAAAGCCTATCTGGACCAATCCGGCATAATGATAATTGAAAAGGTTGATTCGCTTGGCCAGACGGTTGAGCTTTGCCGCAAAGAAATATCTCCACCTGCACAGGGCAAAGCCTTCTTTGTCCAGTTCGCAAACGTTGACCATCAGCTTATTTTCGAAATCGACAAAGAAAGGCTCGTCTATGACCTCGGCACAAGCAAGGATGATGCCGGCCAAAGACTGACTGAGATAGAGCCCAAGGCATTGTTTTTCGGTTCCGGCTCGCTTACACTTTCTCATATTGCTTTATACCGTGACATACACTACCTTGGGACTCGGGCCGATTCGCGAGAACCTGTGAAACGTGCAGGGGAAAATAATCCATTTGTACTTGGAGAAAACGAATATTTTGCTCTCGGAGACAACAGCCCTAACAGCGCCGATTCTCGTTTTTGGGATATTAAAGGTATAGGCAATAACGCCGGCAGCTATCGGATGGGAGTTGTGCCGCGTGATTATCTCGTTGGCAAGGCCTTTTTTGTATACTGGCCAGGCAGTTTCAAAACTGGAAAATCTAAGCTGGGATTTATCCCGAATATAGGCCGAATGAGATTCATTCACGGCGGGATAAACTAAACACCTCTAAATTATACAGATGTTTTACTCATCTGGGGTACAGTGAGATAACTGCTTATAACCTTGACGAGATGAGTCTTGTCAATTGGTTTTGCAATATAATTGTCATAGCCGGCCTCAAGACACTTTTGCTCATCATCGCCTGTTACGCTTGCTGTCACAGCGATTATCGGAGTCTCTATTCCGAGATTGCGCAATCTTTTCACTGCATCATATCCGTTCATTTCGGGCATCTGTACGTCCATGAAAATCATCTCGAAACGCTGTTTTTTTGCTGCATCCAGCGCCTCTAAACCATTCCTCGCAACGGTTACGACAAAGCCGAGTTTTTCAAGCAGGGCTTTTATGAGCACCCGATTCACCTCGACATCTTCGACAATCAACGCCCCGCCTGAAAACTGGGCATCTATCACCCGGTCCTCGGTTTCATCGTCTCGGCCGCTGGTCGTATTTGCCATCGGCACAATAAGTTTGAATTTAGAACCTTTTCCTACCTCGCTTTCGGCGCTTATTTCTCCACCTATCAGACCTGCCATCTGCTTCGTTATGGTAAGACCCAGCCCCGTACCGTTGTATTTACGCGTTGTGCTGCCGTCAGCCTGAGTAAATGCATCAAAGACAGAATCCAGCTTTTCCGGAGGTATTCCTATACCGGTATCGGAAACTTCAAACTCTACAAATGACTCATCCTCTTTTGATATTCGATTAGAACTGATTTTTACATATCCCCGTTCTGTAAACTTTATAGCATTGCTTACAAGATTAACAAGACACTGTCTTATTTTTGCCGGGTCTGTAAGAATTGTAGCTGGAACATCATCTGCGCACTCGATTTTGAACTCAAGCTGTTTCTGCTTCGCGTTAGGACTCATCGCAGATTCAATTGCCGCAAGCAGCGCTCTGATATCGCATTCGACGTTTTCCACATCCATCCGCCCTGTTTCAATCTTTGAAAAGTCGAGAATATCATTAATCAAATTAAGCAGCTGTTTGCTGTTGTCGAGAATCATTTTTATGTATTCTTTTTGCTGGCCGGTCAATGGCTCTTCTTCTGCAAGCACCTCACTAAAGCCAATGATAGCATTCATAGGCGTTCTTATTTCATGGCTCATATTGGCCAAAAATTGGCTTTTCGCAGCATTAGCCTTTTCAGCTTCAGCAGTAGCCTTAACAAGCCTTGTGTTTATCTGCTCAAGTTCATTTTTCGCTTCAATGAGGGTGGATTCAGACCTTTTTCTCTCGATGGCATATCTTATTGTTCTGATGAGCGTGTATGCCAGCCCGTCGCCTTTGACCAGATAATCCTCGGCACCGCTGCGTATGGCTTCAAGTCCTGCATCCTCGTCATCAAGCCCTGTAAGCACAACAATAGGAACATCCGGAACAAGGTTAAAAACTTTCTCCACGTTTACATTTCCCCTGCTGTCAGGTAGATTAAGGTCGAGCAGAACGATATCATAGCTGCCGCCGGAGAGCTTTCCCATCGCCTGCGCAAGCGTCTCGGCACCATCAGAAGTGAACTGTATCTGATTAACTGCTTTTGCCAGCACTAGCCTGACAAGCTTTCTGTCAAGCTCGTCGTCATCAACAATTAAAACATTTAGTAACTTGTCTGTTTGACTCATGGCTTGTGTGCCTGCAAAGAGTAAACCAATAATCTGTTAAAGTCCGCATTACTTCCCCAAGACCGTCAATGCTTACAGGCTTTTTGATGTATCCTGCAGCCTGTAATCTGAAGCTTTCGAGGATGTCTTTATCGGAATCACTTGTAGTAAGAATAACAACCGGTATGGCTGCAAATGCAGGGTCAGACTTTACCCTTCTGAGGAACTCCTTGCCTCCCATTCCCGGCATATTCAAATCGAGTAAAATAAGGTCAGGAAGCTCGTTTTCGACATCGCCTGTCTTGCACTTGTTCAGATATTCGATTGCCTCTTCGCCGCTGCCGGCAACAACAGGTGCATTAGCTATTCGCTGTTCTTTAAGCGACATTTTTATAAGCTTCTGGTCGCCTATGTCGTCCTCTACCAGCATAATTATCGCTGTTTTGTAGTAGTCCATCTTAACATTCCCCAAAAATTAGTTTCTAATTTTTTTTAATTACACAGTTCATGTTTTACCATAGACGAAACTGTAAACCAGTAACGCTTCAGTTTGCTAAGCTCTTCTTTGAACTCTGTCGGCATAGCAAGCTTTTGTATATAACCGGCTGCCTGCAATTCATAGCAATCCCGTATGTCTTTTTCTGAATCTGATATTGTAACAACAACTACAGGAATAGTACAGAAGTCCGCATCAGCCTTGACTGTTCGCAAGAATTCCTTTCCGTCCATGCCCGGCATATTCAAATCAAGCAATATAATACTTGGTCTTTGATATTCTGCAGGATTTTCTTTGCTCTTGTGCAGATATTCCAATCCCGCCTCTCCATCAGAAGTAATCATCAAATTGACCTCACACTCCTGGCCTTTAATAGCCGTCTTAATCAGTTTCTGGTCTCCCGGGTCATCTTCTACCAGGAGAATCCCATGCGCCTGTTTTTGGTCATTTTCTGAGTCATTTTCCATATCAGCCCCCTTTTACGCAAACTTCTTAGTTCAAGCTGTGATTTTAGCCCTTCCTGTTGCCGACCCTGTTCCGGCCGGCACCGTGAAATAAAACTGTGACTCTCTTGGGGACTCGGATACAAATCCAAGTTCATTAATATCTTTTTGTCTGCTTTTATCATTAGACTTTAATTTCTTCTTTTTTGGGTGCAGGTTCATGTGAAACAGGAACGGTAAACCAGAATGTAGAGCCTTGACCCTTTTCAGAGTCAATGCCGATCTGGCCGCCATGCCGTTCCACTATTTTCCTGCAGACCGCAAGACCGATACCAGTGCCTTCATATTCGTCTCTTGTATGTAATCGCTTAAACATCGCAAATACCGAATCCTGATATTCCGGAGCAATTCCTATTCCGTTATCTGTAACCTCAACCCTGACCATATCGTTATCAGCAGGTTTGCTGGTTATGGTTATTTTAGGCTTATTGCCCGCAGGCTGATACTTTATGCCGTTTGCGATAAAGTTCTGCATAAGCTGACGTATCTGCGAAGAGTCAACTTTAACAACAGGCAGCGGTTGGGGTATCTCAACTGTAACATCTTTTTCCTCAAGCAGCACAGAAAGCTCGAGATGCCTTAACTGCTCGACGATTTCGTTGAGGTCAACATTTTCTGATTGGCGACCCTTTGTGCTTACTCTCGAATAGGCAAGCAGACCTTCAATCATACTTGTCATACGGGCCGCACCTTCTATCATAAATCGCAGGTTCTCAGCGTCGTCGTCGGTAATCTTGCCTCTCAGCGAATTTTCCAGCATAGAACCGAAAGCAGTAATCTTTCTCAAAGGCTCACGCAAATCGTGCGAAGCAATATATACGAAGTTCTTAAGTTCTGTATTGGCTTCTTCGAGCTTATCAACAGCGCTTTCAAGTTCCTTATTAAGTCTTTCTCTCTCTTCTTCCGCTTTCTTACGCTCGGTAATATCTTCATACGAACCGAGAATTCCTACGACGTTGCCATCCATATCATGCAGCGGCACCTTGTTTGTATCAACCCATGCCTGGTACCCATCAGTCTGTCTCTGCTGTTCAATAATATGATACTGAGGCATATCAGCATCCATAATCTTCTTGTCATATTCTCGATAGGAATCCGATTCCTCTTTCGCCCACGCCAGGTCATGATCGGTCTTGCCGATAATCTCCTCCGGCTTTTCAAAACCTGCTGCCTTTGCAAAGTTAGAGTTGCAGCCAAGATAAACTGACTCTCTATTTTTCCAGAAGATGAACTGTGGAATGTTGTTCATAACAAGTTCGAGCATCTTCTTGGACTCTTTTATTGCCCTTTCGGCAAGCTTACGGTCGGTAATGTCACGGAAACTCCATACCCTGCCTACTACCCTGTTCTCGATTCTCTGAGGCTGAGAGCATCTTTCATATACTCGGCCATCCTTGAATTCCAGGATGTCCAATGACTGTGCCAGAGGATTAGAATATAGTCTTCTAACCTCATCCAGAAATCCTCCGGGATCCTTCAATTGATCTAACACGGTTTCAAGCACTTTCTGGTCAGTCCCTTCTTTGGCAAGGTGTTCTGCAATTTGCCACAATTGCAGGAACTTCTGGTTATAACTGACAACTTTACCCTGTAAATCAACAACAAGAATACCATCCGCGGTTGACTCCAGTGTTGCGCTATGTAATGATAACAATTTCGATAATTCTTCCTGAGCATTCTTACGATCAGTAATCTCCCTGGTCATTTGCTCATTAGTCTTACTGAGCTCTAAAGTACGCTCCTCGACCTTTACTTCCAACCCTTCCTTGGCATCACGCAATTCTGAATCGCGTTCCTGGATTTGCACCAACATTTCATTGAATGCATCAATAAGCAAGCCTACTTCGTCATTATTCTCCTTTACGGCACGAACAGAATAGTCCTTTTCCTCCGAAACAGTCTTGGCAATATCAGCCAGACTTAAGATTGGTTTGGAAATAACCATCTGAAGTCTTGACGAAACCAGGAAAGCCGCCAGAGAAGAAAGAATTAAAACAACTATAATTATCATAGTACTGCGTTTGAGAGTTGTGTGCATAGCTTTCAAGTCTGACTGCAGACAAACTGTGCCGATTATCTTCTTGTCGAGAATAATGGGGCTGGCTACAACCAGAGTACCTTTATCGAATCCAAAGCTGTTTCTCTGAAACTTTGTCAAATCTAATTCAAACTCAGTTTTAGTCCTGGCTTTATTGCGATAATAAGCTGCAAAGAGTTTGCTGTCATTGGTATAAATACCGCCGAACATAATAGAAGAATCCACATGAAGGATCTCTAACGTCTTCTCCGCATCCTTATCATCCTCAAATGTCAGAGCTGCCTTGCAGTTTTCTCCTACCATCTCTGCCAGCGTTGACAAATTTTTCACCATACTGGCGCTAATCATACGCTGTTCCCAGACAATGAATATCGCTCCTGCCAGCACCAGTGCGGTGATACACGCCAGCATGATGATCGTCATCAGCTTGTACTTTATCGCCATATTTCTCAATAAAGTCATAATTTTCGCCTGTTATGGCACCTTTTGTCCAATTACTTTCACAGCCAACCTTAAAAGCTGCGACCTGATTTCAAGATTGGCCTGCCTGGCGGCGCCAAGATTAACTTCAAATCGAACTTTTTTATCTTTCAAAAGAAAGTTAATCATCCCACCGTTGGATTCGAGGAATTTATCCATATCTCCAATCGTCAGGATGTTATGGTCTTTAATTAAATCCATGATTTCGTTTACTACCTTCTTCTCCGAACTACAAATAAACAATAAATGACATTTCCTGACAGCCTCGATTTGGCTGTCCATCTCGGCCCGGCCGGATTTTTTTAGTTCTTCGAGCCCATTAAACCACTTTACAACAACCTTTTTGCCCTTTGCCTGTTTGTCTTTAACCGGGTCAAAGGCTCCATTAAACGGGTTTTTGCCAACGACGCCTATAATTACCGGACTATCGTCATTAGGCATTTTTGCCTCGGGCCAATCGACAAACATAATAAAGTTATACAAAAATGCCGCTTTAACCTGATATTCACGGACAGATTCTGATTCTGCCCGTACCTGCGGTCCCACGCACAAGGCCAAAAGTAAAGCTGCAATGATAAATGTCTTAATTTTCATTTTTTGCCTGGGGTTAAATTCGGTATAAGTAAGCCGACTATTAAGAAAATAATGCTTTACCTCTAAAAAATAGCCAAAAATCGGCCCCTGACAAAAATTATAGGTCGTTTTTTATAAATCTGCGTTGAATGTTGGAAGGTGTTTAGCCCCCAGGCCTGCCTGTCCTGAGTTTATCGAAGGGCCCTGGGGGTTACCCCCTCTCTTGTCCCTCAGGGACAGAGGGGGCTAAACTATAATTTCTATGTGTTGCGTTATCAGTATCAAAAATACAGTTCTTCAACACCGCCAGAAATCCCATAAAAAGAAATTTCACAACTCATTAGTTAATTAGTATATGTTGCGAAAACGATATTTTGTCATTCCCGCGAAAGCGGGAATCCAGTTTTTTGGGCATAGACCCCCGCTTTCGCGGGGGTGACATTGTCGGTTTTGGCTTTCCGCAACAGATACTAAATTAAACTGCCAACTGTTAAAATAAGTAAAAGCGGGAAGATAGCAGCTTAACCGATGCTAAAATAAACAAAATAAACAAAATAAATAGATAAAAAAATACAAAAAAAACAGATTATTTATTTGCATGACCCATAATATAGGACTAACATTTGGCTGATATGTGCGTGGCGTTATTTTGGGAATGTAGGTTTTTTGCCGCTTTTTTCTCAAAAAATTATCGTTATTTATATCAAAAAGTCGATATATATAGCTATTGTCTGTAATCTTAGTAAATTGAGGAAACAAATTCAAAGGATTGAAAAATGTACAAAGCAAGGAATGAAAAAAGCAAACTGAGGATGAGTTTGTATGCCTTTGCAGCTTTGTTGATTCTTTCAGCCATTTCGCTCGACGTTCTTGGCGCCGAGGCAGCCGAGACAACCAAGGCGGCAGGTTCAGAAGACTTGTTCGAGCTATCTCTCGAGCAGCTTATGGAGGTCGGAGTCTATGCTGCAGCGACCCTTACTGAGAAGGATCCGCTGAAAACTCCCGCAAGCGTAACTACCATCACTGCTAAGGACATCGCTATAACACCGGCTCGGAATATATTGGACCTGATAGAGATTTATGTTCCCGGCGCATTGTATATGAATCACAGCATTGGACCCACATTTGGTATTCGCGGATTTATAGGCGACAGACCTTATAAGTACCTGATTAATGTTAATGGTATGAATGTTAATATCAAAGCACACTATGGCGCTCGTCTGGAACTATTGAACTGGGAACTAAGCGATATTTCCCGCATTGAGATTGTGCGAGGTCCCGGCTCGGTTACTTACGGCCCAGGCGCTATCGGCGGAGTTATTAATATCTACACCAAAAAAGGTAAAGAGGCCCCCGGCTGGGAAATCGGCGGACATTACTGGGACAAATATGACAGCGTTGGTAATTATGTCAGTTATGGACGCAGCAAGGACCAGTTTGACTTGTATGCTTATTTCAGCCAGGTTGAGACAAAGGGAACTCGTCCGGACCTATATGGCATCGATGGAATCACGGGAGGAAGCGGGTATGTCGGCGCCGACGGCGGCAGTGCGCCAGGAGAGAGCAGACCCCCTACTACATATATGTCAGATTACTTTGGTCAACCTCAGATAAAAGCACATTTAGATATCCACTTCAATGATGAGTGGAGATTCTGGGGAAGATATGTAACTTCTTCTTTCAATTTAATGCAGTACAATGCGACAAAATGGCTGATGTCCAACGGAAAATATGAAGATTTTCGCCAGACAAGACATCGTTATTTCCAATTTGCTCTGGAAAATAGCAGGACCCTCAGCCAGAACTGGGATTTAAAATCAACGTTCGGTATTAGTTCAATTGATACACACGATATTCAAAAACCGTATATATCCACTACTGAGATTACTTATATAGACAAGGAGAGCCTCGAATGCCAGAAATGGACATGGTCGGAGTGGGAGTATTTCGCCAGATTTATGCTGAACTACAAGCCGGAAGATGGAAACATCAAGGCTGCTATTGGTTATGAGATTAGCTGGGACAGCATCCGCCCGGCATGGGGCAAGAACAAAAACAACGGCCTGCGGATGGGAGATGGTGGTATTATGAGCGGCACAAGTTCAGACGCCTATGGAAGCGGAGGAAACCTGATTGATGAAAGTAGCCCCAAATACTATGCTGCGGGTAATGGATGGGATACCGTAACACATTCATTCCTCAGTGAGTTAAATATCACCGTAACACCAAAGACAACGATGATATTCTCCGCACGTGTCGATAAGCACTCTTACACCGGTTACGAGCTCTCGCCGCGATTTGCCTTGATTCAGCAGCTTAAACAGGATGAATATCTGAAATTCATTATGCAGCGGTCCGTCCGAATGAATACCCAGGAAGAATTATGGATGAACAAAAAGGATGGCAGGGAAAATGACCCTGAAGAGCTGGAAACATTCGAGCTTATATATTCCAACAAATTCACTGACCGTCTGTCCTGCCAGGCATCTGCTTTTTTAAATAAGAACGATGTTATTGCATGGGATGGAACTACGAGAGGCGCTGCCCCTATTGGATTATTAAGAACCTTCGGAACGGAACTCGAATTGCTGTATAAGAAAGAAAACTTCGAGTTAGGAATAAATCATTCGTATGTGAAACAACTGTCCTGGGAGAATGCCGACGGCGTTCAAAGACAAGGTATTAGTTATTCGGATTACTATTATGATGTTGGCACCGAGATCCACTCACATGGAAGCAACTTAAATAACTGGTCTAACCACGCCACAAAACTTTTCACTAATATTGATATGTTCAAGAAAAAAGTAACTCTCCACGGAGATGTCAGAGTATTGTGGGGCTTTGAAGGCTGCAAGGAAGGCTTGGAAGCCGTTTCTCAAGCCAGTGAAAACGATGTAGATTTCGCTGCCATCGACGATGTCAGAAACAAAAACGGCTATGACCTTGAAGCTACTGGTAACCTGTCATTAACATATCATCTGGACAGCTTTGCGGATGTAACTATGTTTATTCAAAATATCCCGGTTATTGGAGAAAACAAAAGGTATGGATACTCTACCGGATTTAAAAAGCTTCCCCCGGAAAGAGTCAGTTGGGTTGAAGAACCAATGGTTATTGGCGTACGCTATAAAGTACGATTCTAAAAAACTTTAGTTAACAATAGATAAAAAACAGCCGGCTTATTACCGGCTGTTTTTTTGCGCTGAACCCAGCAAAACTAAGTTTAGCCCCCAGGCCTGCCTGCCCTCCGAAGTCCGCCGTTGCGGACGAAGGATGGGCCCTGGGGGTTCCCCCCCCCCCAACATAAAGTTGGGGGCTAAACAACCCTAAACAAACTTTAGCCAATCTGACATCATATAAGACCAATCAGGTCTTTTATCTTTTGGGACAGACTCAAAATTAAGGGTAGCTCTAAAAATTGCTTTTATGCGGCAAGTAGAAGATTTTTGCTCGCCGGCAAGGAAGGCAAATCAGCTTTATCCGTAGATAAGGCGGCTTTTACCTGACGCAGACTGGCGGCAAAAAGATTCGCTTGTTCGCCAAAATGAATTTTTAGAGGTGCCCTTAAGAGAAAACTGGTAAAAATTCGTATAATTGACGATATTGGTAAGGCAACCGCAAGCTTGCTTAGCCGTCGCCGGCACGGCGACGTCAACAGAGCGGTCAAAAACGCAGTTTTTTGTTTTCGTAAACCTATTTTTAAAGATTCTATCAATTTTTAACTTGAAAAGGGCCTTGAAATCCATATCATTTGGTTCTTTGTCTTCTCAGGATAAATCGTTGTTTTTTACCGGAAAGGTGTTGTTGCTATATGATTAAGGTTAAAGCTCGTCTTGGCGAGTCAGTAGAACAGATGGTTAAACGCTTCAAGAAAATGTGCGAAAAAGAAGGCGTTATTCGCGATATGAAGCGAACGAGCTATTATGAAAAGCCATCGGAGAAGAACCGCAGAAGAAGACGAAAAGCAACGAGGTCGGCGAAATTTTCAGGCAGTTATTAAGAAATTATCAGTTTTTGCAAAAAAAGATAAAACCGGGCATATTTCCGCCCGGTTTTTTTATGCGCCTTATCTTTATAAGGTCTGGAAAACTTAATTGAAATCGCATATATAGAATGTATGAGCAGATTACTTGTAATCTCCAATAGGTTGCCTGTTAGTGTTACAAAACATGCCGACCAGTTGCATTTTCAGCCGAGTGTGGGCGGTTTGGCTACGGGACTTGCATCGTTTCTCGACTCTCATCAGAGTCAGTGGATAGGCTGGCCCGGCATAGCAAAAGATAAGCTTTCCCCGCAACAGAAAGAGCAGATTATTGATAGATTGAAAGAACATAGCTGTCATTCTGTTTTTCTCTCTGCCAAAGATGTACGAAATTTTTATTATGGCTTCTGCAACAAGACCATCTGGCCTCT
>CAYTQR010000062.1:0-10599 GCA_964440045.1 uncultured Planctomycetaceae bacterium
AAAAAACATTTGTGATAAGTTTTATCGTGCTGAATGTTATTATGCTTACATGGGTCTCTTACGGTTTTGGTTATTTAAGCAGGAGGCACTGTCTGCCTTTGAGTCTGTTTTTTCTCTTCTATGTTCCTGTCGGTTTGAAAATTGTCGGCGAAAAACTAAATACAGTCTTTGCCCCGTCAGAGACAAGCACATCAAGAAGCCTGGCGGCTGTCAGAAAGTGTCTATCTGTATTAGGGGACGGAACTATTTTCTGGCTTCATCTGCTTTTGATAGTGGGGATAATTATTTGCCTGCCGACGCTGCTGGAGCCAAAGCGTAAAGATTTGACAGGCTTTCTCGATGCGGCATACTGGCTCGACAATAATACAACACCGGCGGATTTGATAGTTGTGCCGGACGAGCGAATAAGTTTTTATGCCCAGCGAATGGGCCTGCAGGTATGGGAGAAAAAGGATTTAGTCGCAAGCGGCGCTAACTTTGCGGTCGCGCAAGTTAATTCAAAAGAATCCATACCAAATTGGGGAGAACAAATAACTGAGTTTTGGGTCAATCCCAAAAAGAAAGACGACAAACTGATAATCTATAAATTGAAATGATTTCTTAGCCACCGAGAGTTTTTTGTAAGCTGGTTCTAAATACCTGCTTTATTTTTGCCGGAGGTCTAACCACAAACATTGCCAAGCTAAAAACAGCAATAATTATTGTTGGTATTACGAACAGCAAAAAATTAGCCTCCGGATAAACCAACCTTTCGATGTAATAAATTACAAACGAACCGGGATATGTCAGTTCTGGATTATATTCCCCTCTTAATTCATTCTCCAGGATGGTCAAAGGGCAATATTTTCCTAACATCGTCAAAAAGGCAACATAAACTATGCCGCCCAGATGAATAGTTCTGAATATCCACCTGTCAAAAAATACCCTCCACCCCTCTGTAGTGGTCCGCAAGATGTAGACCGCCAAAGTACTGTAAACTGTAAGAGCAAATCCCAGCAGCATAAACAATATCCATATAAAATGGATAACAACAATCAAATCAGCAAGGATTTTATATAGCATCTTAAACGATATTGTATCTGGAGCACTGAAAAAGAAAAGATGCAAATCCTAAGAAATGTACCCGAAAAGAAAGACGACAAACTGATAATTTATAAACTAAAATAAATTTTCAGCAACCCGCCAGGGTGTTGGCAGGGTTAACCATAAAGATACCGGGGCTTTCCTTTTGCGATTCTAAGTTCTTACAATTTTAATTATTGCATTGGATTTGGGTTTATATTATAAGTATGACGTTATTTACAAGTGAATCGAGGGTGTAGCTCAACTAGGTAGAGCAACGGCCTTTTAAGCCGTAGGTTCAGGGTTCGATTCCCTGCGCCCTCATTTTTTAGCCGTTAGTATTCAACCATTAGTATTTATTTCGAAGTCTTCGTATGGATGAAAATCTCATTTCGACCAAGGCAAAACTGCCAATCTGGCAAATACATAAACGACTTTACAACTGGGTTCTGCATTGGGCAGATACGAAGTTCGGGCTCATCGCGTTAATTGTCTTGGCAATTACCGAGCCTATCTGTGTGCCTATACCGGCGGATGTGCTGGTAATCGGTATGTGCCTGGGTAAGCCGAAAAACGGTATCAAGTACGGCCTTATCTGCTCGATGTTCTCGGTGTTAGGAGGTACTATCGCCCTGCTGTGCGGAATGGCTATCGGGGGCGATAATGTTATCGCGATTTTCGAGAAGGTCCATCTGGGCGAAAAGGTTAATCTGGCGCTTGAGATGTATCAAAAATATGATTTCTGGGCCATCGCGATTTCCGCTCTTACGCCTGTGCCTTATATGCTATTCAGCTGGGTGGGCGGACTGGCAGGTGTGTCGGTGGTTAAATTCGTGCTTATAAGTGTTGTGTTCAGGACGATGCGCTTCGGCGGTGAAGGCGCTATTTTTTACTTCTTCGGAGTCAAGGCAAAACACTATATAGATAAACATTTTAATACAGCTACGGTAATTGTTATGATACTGCTTGGGCTTGTCGCATTTGTGATAAAAAAAGTCGGGCATATTTTTGCCGGGTAGAAATGAATGACAAATGGATGAAAAAGAAAAGAAAATTCTGCTTGCCGTGGCACGAGAGGCTGTCAAGGCAGCAGTATCAGGAAAAAGCCGGGTAAAAAATTTGTCCGATAAACCTGAACTTAACGCACACTGCGGATGCTTTGTTACACTAAAAAACAAGGGTGAACTTCGCGGATGTATAGGCCAATTCGTCTCGGATAGGCCCTTGATTGAATTGGTTGGTGATATGGCTGTGGCAGCAGCGACAGGAGACCCAAGATTTCTTGCCAATCCAATTACACCAAAAGAGGTAAACGACCTTGATATCGAAATATCGGTTTTGTCGCCTTTGAAAAAAACCGATAATCCGTTGAGTCTTCGACTCGGTATCGACGGTATATATATTAAAAAAGGCTATGCAAGCGGATGCTTTCTTCCACAGGTTGCTATAGAGACAGGATGGGGTGTTGAAGAATTCCTGTCCTACTGTTGCGGGCATAAGGCAGGGATTAAACCGGATGCGTGGAAAGATAAAGATACCGAGGTGTATCTGTTCACTGCAGAGATTATCGAAGAAGAAAAATAAAATATGCTGAAAAAAATTTCGGGATTAACAGTTCTAATACTAATTATGCTGAGCGGGCATCAGGACAGCTCAGCGGCATCACTGTCAACGCTTGAAGGACTGATAGAATATGTTGCGCCAATGCCGGCGGTGATGAATGTCGAGAAATGGTCCAATTCATACAGCGATGGCTTGCTTATCGAGACAAGGCACTATAAAGTTTATACAACTCTGCTCGAACCGTTAATGCTTAAACAAATACCCGCATTTATCGAGACGGCATGGCGGCAATATCAAAATCAGCTTCCTACACCAGTAGAAAGCAAAGATAAGTTCATAGTCTATCTTTTTAAAGACCGCCGGCAATGGGAAAAATTTACCAAGCAATTCACCGGCGACCAATGGCCTGTATATCTGAAAATAAAAAAAGGAGCATACTACCTCAAGGGGATATGTGTCGCGTATAATATCGGCAGGAGCCGGACGTTCAGCGTGATCGGGCATGAAGGCTGGCATCAGTTCTGCCATAAACATTTCAAATACAGGTTGCCAAGCTGGCTCGATGAAGGAATCGCACAACTTTTCGAAACGAGCAAATTCGACAAAGGCCAATTCGTATTCAAACCTGCAGAAAACCTTCAAAGGCTCGGGGCACTGAAGCTTATTATCCAGAACAAGAAAATTATCCCCCTGCGAGAACTTATATCCCTTAATCCCGGCGAAGTAGTGATGTGGGCTGACTCGAATAAGGCAGTTATGGCTTTCTACGCACAGGCATACGCCCTGGTAAGATTTTTGCGAGAGGAAGACTATGGCAAAAGGCTTGCAAATTATCACCAGATGCTGCTGGGAGCTTTGAACGGGACCTGGCCGCTCGATAAAAATGAAGCCAAAATCGCCTCGGATAGAAACATTCCCCTGACCACAACATGGAACAGATACATAGCTCAAAAATTGTTCGATATCTATATAGGCGAGGAAATCGAAAGAATCGAGCCTGAATACCAAAGATTCTGCAGAAAAATCGTCTATTACATAAGAATAAAATAATTGATAGCCGTTGGTAAAACAAAAAAATATGCAGGCTAAAAAATATTCCTTTATTCTTGCATCGGCTTCGCCCCGCAGAAAAGAACTCCTGAGGCGCGCTGGTTTCAATTTTGAAATAGCCGTATCAAATATCGATGAATCGAAAATTTTAACAGAAGGTTTAACGCCGGCTCAATTCGCCTGCAGGGCCGCCCTTGCAAAGGCAAATGACGTATCTGAAAAATTTCCAGAAAAAATCGTCGTCGCTGCCGATACAGTTGCTGATTTCGATGGAAAAATTATCGGTAAGGCCGAAAACGCCGAACAGGCAGAACAAATAACAAGAAAACTTTTCAGCAGGCCGCATAAAGTTATTACCGCTATTGCGATTGTCAAAAAGAATGCCGGTATTGAAATTGTCGATTATGACACGACAACCGTCTATCCGAGGAAACTGTCCGAGGGGCAAATCGCCCGGCATATTAAGTCAGAATCGTGGAAAGATAAGGCCGGGGCTTATGCTATCCAACAAGGCGGCGATGAGTTTATCGAACGAATCGTCGGCAGCGAAACCAATGTAATGGGGCTGAGTATGGAACTGTTTGAAAAAATGATAAAAACAGTTTTTTAATGCCAGCTTGTAACTTTAAGCCAATGGTTCGCTTGTTCGGCAAAACCTGAAAAATCGCTGGGCGTCAGTTGTCCTCAAGCCAATGGGACGCCATAATGGCAAAGTCAAGAAAGTTAACCGTGCCGTCTATTTTCATATCCGTTCTGCCGCAATCATTATTCAAACTGCTGCAATCTGTTTCAAGCCACCACTGTGCAAAAACGCCAAGGTCCTCAAAGCTGACTCCATCCGGACAGACAAGATCGGCCGGCAAATATTGCCAATAAAATTCTGGGTAATGTATATCATCAACACACATTCGCCAAATATCCTCATCTCCGTTTGCCGTTTCACTGACAAAATCCCAGCCAGCAGATGTGAAAGTAGCCATATCCTGCATTTGTTCAGTGGTTTTTCCTTCTCCGCCATCGCTATGTGTTTGGCCCGAAGTTTCAATATCCCAGAAGGATGCATTAACATCATTCTGATCGAAACAATCGCCCACCAACCCTCCGATGAAATCATTGCCGTTTACCGTCCCAGTGCTGTAACAGTTTATTATACCACCAAATTCGTCATATCCTACCAAGCCACCGACAGAATCACCGCCATTTACTACACCCGTGGCGTAACAATCCGTGATAGTATCATCACTGCCTCCTACTAACCCACCGATCATCATATAGCTTCCAGTAACCATACCTGTGGCGTAGGATCTATTGATGGTGTGGTGATTTTCCCCCACTAAACCCCCAATCGATGTTCTTCCCGTGACCACTCCTGTAGCGTAACAATCTATCATATTGCTACCGGTGCTATTATTTCCGGCCAAGCCACCAACAGAATATCTACCGGCAACTGCACCTGTAGCATAACAGTTGATGATAGCACCTTCATAACTAAATCCCACCAGTCCGCCGATTTGGCTACCAGAGTCGTTGATACCGGTTATACTCGTGGAATAACTATCGGTAATAATAGATCTATTATTAGATCCTGTCAAACCACCAATACCCTGTTGATTTCCAGTGACTATCCCTGTGGTATAACAGTTTGTAATAATGCTGCCAGTATTATTACCTCCCGCCAGCCCGCCAACAAAAACATTGCCGTTGACTGTACCTGTAACGTAACAGTTGGTAATGGTACTATTCCAATTACTTCCCACCAATCCACCAACATCTAACTGTCCGCTTATATTAGCATCTTCAATACCAAGATTAGTTATAATACCGTTTGGGCCTATAAACCCAAAAAGACCTACCTTGTCCTGAGCATCAGCGATGATAGTCGGATTTGATATTATATAGTCTTGACCATCAAGTACGCCGGTAAAAGAGTTACCGTAGCTGATACCAACAGGTGTCACTGTAACACCCTGTAAGTCTATATAATTAACAAGAACAAAATGTTTGTTCCAGTCAGTATCCGTACCCATCAACTCCTGCCAATCAGAGATGGTACCTATTTGGTATGGGTCATTCGGCTCGCCCGTTCCGCCTGAGTAGGCAAAAGCAGATGAAGACAGGCAAAAAATGAGGCCCGAAATTAGTAATGTTTTGAGGCGCCTATTAGACATAATTAACTTCCTCCTGCCTAAATTGTCGTTAAATATACAGGGAACCTCTAAAAACAGGTTTACCAAAACAAAAAACCACGTTTACCCCCGCGCTGTCGCTTGGGCTCTGTTTTTTTTGCATTTTTAGAGATCGCCTATACTCTCCAATAATCTACCAGAATTGTCGCCAAAAAGCAAGGTCAAAAAGTAAAACCCGCACTAAATTCGTTGGAAACCGGCTCCATTATCCGCCGACGCAGGGCTTCTGTCTTCGCCAAGGCTATGACAAGACAAAATGGCGGGACAAGCTGTCGGGGCTCTGTTGGCAAAGTTCTTGAATAAATAGCTTGAATAAAATTGTATAATCAGTATAATTGTGTTAATACAGGCAAGTAAGACCGAAGAAGTTAAGTGCTGCACGCTACAGGTGATAGCCTTAGAAAATATTGTAATATCAGTTATAGGAAATAGTTATGGCTGGAATGTTTTACTCTTTAGAAGAAGTTATGGAAAAACTCGGCAAAACCGAGGCTGAAATCAAAACGCTTGTCAGAGAAGGAAAACTGAGAGAATTTCGAGACGGGGCAAAACAACTTTACAAAGTCGAAGATGTAGATGCATTGAGTACAGCGCCAAAAGAAGATGCCGCGATCCTCGACGACTCACTCCAGTTAGCCATTGACGAAACAGGTGAAGTATCCCTGGCACCGGAAGAACTCGATGCGCTGACGAAAGACGAGAGCAATTCCGAGTTCAAACTCGATGAAACAGGAGAACTCATGGCTGAGGAATCTTTAGATAAGTCGGGCTCGGCAGAAGAAATACTGCTTGCGCCAGAAGAAGAACCCAGTCTCGAAGCGCTGTCACAGGAAGATACAAAAACACCTCAGGATTCGAATGTAGAGCCCGTCACAGACGATACTGATATATTTGTAAAACCAGAAGAAAAAAAACCAGTAACCGATGACGATACTAAAATTGCTTTGGGCGGAGATTCGATTAACGTGCTCGGCGACTCGGATACCGAATTCAGGATAAGCGACGATACGAGCGGTGAGACAAAACTTGTCGGCTCAACCGGACCAAAGTCGCTTGATGACATAGGCGATGACAAACTGAGCGTAGAAAGGCTCGATGCGGACATTAATCTCGAAAGCGGAGGAAGCGGTTCAGGATTACTCGATTTGTCACTACAGGCAGATGACACCTCGCTGGGAGCAGTCCTCGACGATATTTATGCCGATAGTCCAGCCTCCTCTCCGTCTGCATTAGAACAAACACCTGCCAATGGCGGCATTGCTATGGAGCAGGAAGCTGAACAAATGCTCGATGAAGCTGAATCACCAGAGGAAACAGCGGCGAAAGTACTGATTGATACCCCCGAAACAGCGTCTCTTGAAGCTGCGGCGGCACCGGTACTTGTCATTGCAGAGCCACAGGCGGATATGGCCAGCAACGCATTTGGTTTTAGTCTGTTTATTCCGTTGGCATTACTTATCTACACTTCAATAGTCATCAGCTCGGCTTACAGACCCATTAACAACCTGAAAATGCTCTCGGCCATCGAGCCGATTGTCTGGTATGTAGGAGCTGGCGGGGGAGCTGCAGTAATTTTAATCGTGCTAATCGGCTCTTTTATGTCTGCAGGGGCAGGAAAACCTAAAAAAGCTAAAGAGGTAAAAGTTAAAAAAGAGAAAAAGCCAAAAGCAAAAAAGGAAAAAAAGCCCAAAAAAGAGAAAAAGGCTAAAAAAGGAAAAGAAGCGCCTCTTGAGGAAGAATAACCCCTTTCGGCCTTTACAGATGGTGTTTTGGCGTTTTTTTCTCCGGAAAGGCGTCCTGCTTTTGGGTCAAGAGCTTATCGGCGGCTCTTTAAAAAAACGAGAATGTAAAATCAAACAATTGGGGATATTTTTCTCTGGCTTTCGAGGCTAATCAACGTTAAATTCCTGTAAGTTGTTTTGGCGGAATAAGGGATTTTTTTCTTTGTCAGGAAAGGACATAAAATGAAGGCCTCCAGACTCATTCTCACATTTGGCGTTCTCTTAACAGCAATTCTTATTTTAAGCGGTTGCGGGGAACAGGATAAATATAACGACCTGAAACTGCGCAACCGCAACCAGCAACAGCGAATAGACGATATCGAGGGCCAGATGAATGTAACAAAATTGACACTAACACAAACCGAAAAACAACTTGCTCAGGCAAAAGAGGCCAGCGATGCGGACGTCGACAGCCTGAACAAAAAAGTCGAGGCGCTTCAGAACGACATCGATAAAAAGACCGTACTCATTAACAAGATGCAGGCTCAATTGGTAAGCGGCAGAGGCGCTTTGCCGCCGGAACTGGCAACTGAACTTGAAAAGTTTGCCGCTTCAAGTGACATGATTAGTTTCGAGCAGAATAGCGGTATGGTGAAATTCAATAGCGATTTGCTGTTCGAAAAAGGCAGTGATGTAGTAGCCGCCCAAGCCATAGAGCCTGTTAAGAAACTGTGCGAAATAATCAGCTCAAAAGCTGGTAATGGCCTCGATGTTATCATAGCAGGACATACCGATGACTTACCAATTGGCGCGACAACTATGAGAGAACATCGGACAAACTGGCACCTGTCAGCACACAGGGCTATATCAGTAGAAAAACTTATGGAAACAAACGGTGTAAATCCAAAACGTATGAGCGTAAGAGGTTTTGGAGAATACAGGCCTCTGGAAGCTAACCTGGCAGGCAAAAAAGGCAATGCAAAAAACAGGCGTGTCGAAATATACCTTGTGCCTGCAGGAATGTAGCGAGAGGATTTTGGAAATCCTGATGGCTGAACGAACATTGATAATTATAAAACCAGATGGCCTGCAGAGAAGGCTTGTCGGTGAAATTATAGGGCGATTCGAGAAAAAAGGTCTTAAAATCGCCGCGGCAAAGCTGATGCAAATATCGGCTGAATTGGCAAAAAAACACTATGCCGTGCATAAGGAAAAGGACTTTTTCGACAGGGTCGTAAAATACATCTCGTCCGGGCCGGCGCTGGTTATGGTCCTCGAGGGCCAAAAGGTTATCGAAATCACACGGAAAATGATGGGTGCAACGTTCGGTTATAATGCCGAGGCGGGTACAATCAGAGGTGATCTCGGCACAAGCCAGACCTACAACCTTGTTCACGGCTCAGATTCACCACAGTCAGCCGAGTTCGAAATCGGCCTGTATTTTAAGCCTGACGAAATCCTGGATTACAAAATGCCGGATGCTGAGTGGGTGTAAAAGTTAGTTTTTCGCCTCTTGCAAAAAAGCCCTTCAGAACATAACATTATCCGTTATGAAATCGGCTGCTGAACAAAAAATTAAATCGCTGTGCGAGCAAATCAGAAAACAAGACTATCGGTATTACGTACTTAACCAGCCTCAAATCAGCGACAGAAAATATGATGAACTGCTGAGCGAACTGAAAAATCTCGAACAGCAAAACCCCGAACTAATAACCCCCGACTCCCCTACTCAACGAGTCAGCGGCCAACCCATAGATGGCTTTAAGCAGGTTCGCCATTCGGCTCCAATGCTGAGCATCGATAATACATACAGCGACGATGAGCTTAGGAATTTCGACGAAAGAGTCGCAAAGGGACTGGGCGATAAAAATTACAGTTATGTGGTTGAATTAAAAATCGACGGGCTGGCAATAAGTTTAAGGTATGAAAAAGGTCTGCTCGTCCTCGGTGCAACGCGAGGCGACGGAGCAACAGGAGATAATGTTACAAACAATATCAGAACGATAAAAGCTATACCCCTTTCGCTCGACGGCGATGTGCCTGATGTGCTCGAAGTGCGGGGCGAAGTATATATGCCCAAAAAAGCATTCGAAAAGCTCAACGAAGAAAGAGAGCAGCAGGAACAGCCTTTATTCGCGAATCCGCGAAATGCTGCGGCAGGTTCGCTAAAACTGCTCGATGCGAAAATTACGTCTCAAAGGAAACTTTCATTCTTCGCTTATTCACTGGGCCAGACGAGCAAATTATTTGCCAAAACCCATTACGAAAGTCTTGAAAAATTCAAAAAAATCGGACTGCCGGTCAATCCAAATATAAAGAAAGCGGCTGATATCGATGCGGTAATTAAAATATGCAGTAAATGGGAAAAGAAACGATACGAATTGGGCTATCAAATTGACGGAATGGTTATCAAAATCGACCAGCTCGAGAAGCGTGATGTTCTCGGGGCAACCGGCAGAGCGCCGAGATGGTGTATCTCGTATAAATTCGCTGCTGAGCAGGCTGAGACGAAAGTTTTGTCAATCGATGTGCAGGTCGGAAAAACAGGAAACCTGACGCCTGTTGCAAATCTTAAGACAGTTCAGCTTGCAGGGACAACGGTAAAAAGAGCAAGCCTGCACAACTTCGACGAAATCGACCGGCTCGATGTCCGTATCGGCGATACCGTTATTATCGAAAAGGCAGGCGAGATTATCCCCCAGGTTGTCGAGGCAAAAAAAGAGTTCAGAGCCAAAGACGCAAAACCATTTGCCCGACCAGTTAAATGTCCTGTCTGCGGATCAAAAGTACAAAAAGACGAGGAAGGTGTTTATATCAAATGTGCAAGCTCAAGCTGTCCTGCGCAACTGAAAGAAAAACTGCGATACTTTGCCGGCAGAGACCAGATGGATATTGAAAATCTCGGGCCAGCGGTAATCGAGCAATTAGTTGACGCCAAAATCGTCAGGGATTTTTCAGATTTGTACAGCCTGGAGGCAGAAACGCTTGCGGGCCTTGAAAGAATGGCACAAAAAAGC
>CAYTQR010000063.1:0-10536 GCA_964440045.1 uncultured Planctomycetaceae bacterium
ATCCTGTTGTCGGAGCTAAAGTTACGTTAATTGACGGCTCGTTTCATCAGGTCGATTCTTCCGAAATAGCCTTCGAACAGGCTGCTATTCTGGCTGTCAGGGAAGCGTTGAAAAAGGCAGGCCCGATTCTGCTTGAGCCTATTATGAAGCTTGAAGTTGTTGTGCCGCAAGCCGATTACGGGGCTGTTCAGGGCGATATTATAAGCAAAAGAGGGATGATTACGAATACCTGGATACATGGCAATATGAGAGTTATTGACGCCAGGGTGCCGCTGGCCGAGACATTCGGCTATTCGAGCGAATTGAGAGGAATAACCAGCGGCAGGGGCAATTTTGTTATGGAGCCAAGTACCTACGAAAAAGTTCCTGAACAAATTTCTGAAAAAATTTTATCTGGCTATTGACCAGCCCTGATATATCTGGTATATATTCCGTTTCCTAAGCCGTAGCGAGCCTCTATGTGTTCTTGCGGAAGCAAGAACAGGGGCGTTCCGAGTTGGGCTGATTTACATATCTGTGGCAGAACTACTGCGGCAATATAGCCTTGCGGGTATTTAGTCGCAAGAGGGACAGTCGATGTGATTTGTCTTGTTTTTTTGTGATTAAATGCTGAAAAGGCGATTTTTGTATAAAAAAGGCTTTTTTTAGGCATTATTATTATTGATTTTTTGTATTAAAAAGATTACCTTTCTGTGTTTTCGCCTCTGCAATCCGGGCTGAAAAACGGACAAGGTGTTTGTAGGATGGCTTAAAATATTAGAAATTTTCTTAAAGGCTTTTTAAGAGAGTAGATATGGCGGTAGAAACAGAAAGAATTCGTATCAGAATGGAGGCTTATGACCCGCGTGCGCTGGATACTTCTGCCAAAGAGATAGTCGAACAGGCCAGAAGGACCAATGCGAGAGTCAGCGGGCCTATTCCACTGCCTACACGGATCGAGAGGTACACAGTGCTTCGGAGTCCGCATGTTGACAAGAAGAGCAGGGAGCAGTTTGAGATGCGTACACATAAGCGGCTGATTGACATCTACGAAGCAAATGCCAGGACAGTTGAGGCGCTGAACAGGCTCGTAGTTCCGGCTGGTGTGTTCGTGAAGATAAAGGCGTAGAATAAAATAAACGTAAAGCACAAAAATATGCTTTACGTTTTTGTTTTGTCTTTTGAGTAAGAAGGTTTTAAAAAAATGATGGTTCTTGGCAAAAAAATTGGGATGACCCAGGTATATGACAACAAGGGCAGAATCGTGCCGGTTACAGTTATACAGGCCGGGCCTTGTACGGTTATACAGGTCAAAACAGAAAAGACTGACGGGTATGAAGCGATTCAGATAGGTTTTGACGACGTGAAAAAATCCCGCCAAATAAACTCCCAAATCGGTCATGCCAAAAAAGCCAACGATGCCCCAAAGAAATTTGTAAGAGAATTCCGCTTTGAAAGTCAGCCTGCCGATTATAAGCAGGGTGATAAGGTTACCGTTGAGGTTCTCGCCGAGGCAAAGCATGTTGATGTTACCGCGACAAGCAAGGGAAAAGGCTATGCCGGCGTTATGAAAAGATACGGTTTTGGCGGATTTCCGGCGAGCCACGGTACAGAAAGAAAGCATCGTGCTGGTGGATCAATCAACAGCCATGCCAGCGATAGAGGGCACGGCGGAAACCTCAAAAAAGGAAAACGAATGTCAGGACATATGGGTAACGTCAAAGTTACAAGCAAAAATCACGCGTTGGTCAGGATTGATGTTGAAAAGAATCTGCTTGTAGTAAAAGGTTCTGTTCCGGGACCGGCCGGCGGATACGTGATAGTTAAGCAGAGCAGGAATTAAAATTTATGATTACCATTGCTGTACATAACGAAGATGGAAAGGAAGTCGAGAGCCTGAATGTCGATGAGGCAACGCTTGGCGGCCGGGTCAGACATGCTCTGCTCAAGCAGGCTATAGTAATGTATCATGCAAATAAACGTCAGGGAACCGCTACTACAAAAAGCAGAGGTATGGTTAAAGGTTCGACGAGAAAGATTTACCGTCAGAAAGGCACCGGAAACGCTCGAATGGGCAACGTAAGGCAGCATATTCGGAGGGGCGGCGGTGTTGCTTTTGCAAAAGTGGTGAGAGATTTCGGAAAAGATATGCCGAAGAAACAGCGTAAACTTGCAACCAGCTCGGCAATCCTGGCGAAGCTTCAGACGGGGAATATTGTAGTTGTCGACCAGTTGAAATTTGAACAGCCCAAAACAAAAGATTTCATCCGGATACTTGGAAATCTCAAGATTGAAAGGAGTTGTCTGGTTACCGTCAGCGAATCCGACCAGAATATCTATAAGTCGGCAAGAAACGTTCCGAAAATAGCGGTAATGAAAGTAACTGACCTCAATGCCGGAGATATATGTAATAGGCAGAAAATGCTCTTTACCAAGGATGCATTTCTTGCGGTAATCTAAAAGAATAAAAAAGGCGATGGAGCCTGTTGACGGACAATAAAAATGGACGACCATGAAATAGTTATAAGGCCCCTGATAACCGAGCAGAGTACGCATTTTGCGAACAAAAAGAATGCATACTCGTTTCAGGTGAACAGAAAGGCCAATAAGAATCAGATAAAAATCGCTGTCGAAAGGCTCTACAGCGTCAAAGTGACAGATGTCAGGACTGCCAACCGCCATGGAAAGCCGCGTCGGCGAGGCAGGTTTATGGGCAGGACACCCGAGTGGAAAAAAGCAGTTGTCGTACTTGATGAACAATATCATATTGATTTGTTGTAATGACAGGTTAGGGAAATTATGGGCATAAGAATTTATAAACCAACGACAAACGGACGTCGAAACGCATCGGTGAACGACTATGCAGAGCTGACAACAGATCGGCCGCAAAAGTCTCTGTGTGTAAGGATAAAGAAAAACGGCGGAAGAAACAATCATGGAAAGACCACCTGTCGATTCCGCGGCGGCGGCGCAAGAAGAATTTATAGAATTATCGATTTTAAACGAAACAAAGATGGCGTAGTCGCAACCGTAGAGACAATAGAATATGACCCAAACAGGAACTGTTTTATTTCCCTCGTATGCTACGACGACGACGAGAAACGATATATCCTTGCTCCGCAGGGGCTGACAGTCGGACAGAAGATACAAAGCGGCTCGGAACTTGAGCCGAAAATCGGAAACGCAATGCCGCTGTCATCAGTACCTGTTGGAATGGCGATTCACAATATTGAAATGACCGCCGGGCAAGGAGGCAAGCTTGTAAGGGGCGCAGGACTTTCCGCAAAGCTGATGGCAAAGGAAGGTAACTGGGCGACAGTGATTCTGCCGAGCGGTGAAATGAGAACGCTTCGAGCCGAGTGCCGGGCGACGATTGGGACTTTGAGCAATTCCGATTATCAAAATATCAAAATCGGAAAAGCCGGCAGGAAAAGACATATGGGTATCCGACCGCATGTTCGAGGAAAAGCGATGAATCCCGTGGCCCACCCGATGGGCGGCGGCGAAGGCAGGGCTAACGGCGGAAGACATCCCTGTTCTCCGAGAGGTGTCCTTGCAAAAGGCGGAAAAACAAGAAATCCGAGAAAACTCAGCAGCAAACGAATTATACGAAGAAGAAAAAGTAAACGATAGCTAATGACTGGTTCTATAACTGAATCAAGGTGATTTGAGGTAATAATGTCAAGATCGCTAAAAAAAGGGCCTTTTGTCGAGACCAAACTTTTGCAGAAGGTTATAAGGCAGAGCCAAATGGGCAGTAGAGACCCTATTAAAACGTGGTCCAGGCGCAGTACGATCGTTCCTGAATTTGTCGGGTTTACCTTTCTCGTACATAACGGGAAGATTTTCAATAAAGTTTTTGTGACAGAAGAAATGGTAGGGCATAAGCTCGGTGAATTTTCGATAACCCGTACCTTTAGAGGACACTCGGGAAAGAAGGCAGAGGCATCGACAGGAAAGTAAAATGTTAAGCTCAAATAAACTTGATAATCTGATTAAAAAGCAGGGCAAAGCTGTTGCCGAACTGGCCGTGACCATAAAACGGACGGGGCTCAGTGAAAAGCAGGCGGTAGGAGCTATAAAAAACTGGAGAAAAGGATTGCTTAAGCCTATACCGAAAAGCACTGATATTGAAGCTCTTGCCTCGGCTCTTGGCGTAGATACAGTTAATATCTCCCAATGGAAATCCCTGGTTAAGTATGCTCCGATTTCGCCGAGCAAAGCGAGACTTGTTACACAGCTTGTTGCCGGTAGAGGTGTGCAGGAATCACTTGATATGCTCAAGTTCACAAGGAAAAGAGCAGCCGATATGGTGCAAAAAGCAATCAAAAGCGCCGTCGCTAATGCTGATGAAAATGCTGCGAACGTTGAAAATCTTTACATCTGCCAGGCTCGTGTTGATGGTGCAGGGCTTAGAATCGGCACAAAAAGATGGATACCCAAGGACAGGGGAAAAGCTAATCCAATTAGAAAAATGGCAAGTCACATTCATATTACCGTGACTGAGATATAAATATAAAGCGTGAAACGTGAAGCGAAAACGAGATACGCTTCACGAAATATGAAATACGAAAGGAAAATATGGGTCAGAAGGTTCAGCCAATAGGTTTCAGGACCGGCATAAGACTGCCGTGGCAGAGTACGTGGTTTGCTCCCAAGGCAAGTTACGGACAGATGTTGGTTGAAGACCAGCGGATTCGAGAATATGTAGATAGGAAATTTAATAAACAGCCGCCATTTGCCGCTGTTTCAAAAGTTGAAGTTGCAAGAACAAGAAACGAAGTGAAAGTTACTCTGCATACCGCAAGGCCTGGTATTGTAATCGGTCCGCGAGGAGCAGAGGTTGACAAGCTCAGACAGGATATCGAACAACTTATCGGTAGAGAGGTTGCCGTAAATGTTATCGAAATCAAAGAGCCTGCTCTTGATGCGAGACTTGTCGGCGAAGCCATTGCCGGGCAGATGAAAAAACGTATTTCATTCCGGAAAGTTATGAAGCAACAGTGTGAACTGGCCATGCAGGCCGGTGCAAAGGGCGTTAAAATTATCTGTTCCGGAAGGCTCGGCGGAGCTGAAATGGCAAGAAAAGAAACTCAAATGAAAGGCAGCATTCCACTGCATACTATCGACGCGGATGTCGATTATGCTGCTGTGCCTGCTGTAACGACATACGGGACTGTTGGTGTTAAGGTTTGGATTTATAAAGGCAAGTATGGCCGGCAGCAGGAAGAACAAGCCGGCAAAAAAACACTTCGAAGACCGAGAGCTGCAAGGACTATGAAAAGACCTGCCGCAGCCCCTGTGAAACCTTCGGCCAAGGCTGAGAAAAAGAGCAACGAGATGGATAATCCGCCTGCGACAGAACAGAATGAATAAAGAATTATAAATATAGACGAGGCACAATTATGGCACTTATGCCAAAAAGAGTTAAATATCGAAAAAGTCAGAGAGGCAAGATGAAGGGGAACGCTGGGAGGACAAATTATGTTGCTTTCGGCGAGTACGGTCTGCAGTCTCTGGAAACAAGCTGGGTAACAGGAAGGCAAATTGAAGCCGGTAGAATTGCCGCCAGCCACTTTCTTGAAAGAGTAGGAAGGGTATATATCAGGATTTTCCCGCATAAGTCCATAACCAAGAAACCGCTTGAGACAAGAATGGGAAAAGGAAAAGCTGAAGTTGAACAGTGGGTTGCCTGTGTAAAGCCGGGTACGATTATGTTTGAAATCGGCGGCGTTGTTGAAGATGTCGCGAAAAGAGCTTTGACAAGAGTTGCTCACAAAATGCCCGTCAAATGCAGGTTCGTTTCGAGAAGGCATATATTGTAGGATAAGGTGAATTGATGAAAGCTTCAAAAATACGAGAAATGAGACCGGATGAATGGCAGAACGACCTTGAAAATCTCGAAAAGCAACTGTTCAACCTTAGGACAAAAGCGGTAACTGAAAAACTTGAAAATACACATATGCTGCGAAATATAAAACGGGATATTGCAAGGCTCAAAACCGTTATCAGGCAAAGCCAGTTAAAGGGCCAGGAATAAATGAAAGAGACCGAGCAGAGAAAAGTAAGAAAGACTGTTTGCGGCAAAGTTGTCAGCCGTAGCGGTGACAAAAGCATCAGGGTTGTGCTTGATTACAGGATAAAACATCCTGTTTACGGGAAGTATATAAACAGACGTACGAAACTTGGCGTACACGATGACAAAAACCTGGCTGAGGTCGGTGATGTTGTCGAGATTACCGAGTGCAGGCCGATGAGCAAGACGAAAAGCTGGCGCCTGCTTAGAATCGTTCAAAAAGTAGATAAAGATTTATTGTAAAGGGCGAAACGTTGATTCAGCAGGAAACAATGTTGGATATTGCCGATAACTCGGGCGTCAAGAGGGCTCAATGCATTAAAGTCCTGGGCAGAAGTGTTTCACGAAAAGGCAAGGCCGCGCGTCCGAGCGCCACGATAGGCGATATTGTATGCGTGGCGTTAAAGAAAGTTTTGCCGAGCTGCCAGCTTGATAGAAAAAAAGTTCACAAATGCGTGATAATCAGAACTAAAAAAGCTACCAGAAGGGCCGACGGCAGTTATGTCAGATTTGACAGTAATGCCGCAGTGTTAATTGACCCTGACGGCAATCCGGTCGGCACCAGAGTTTTTGGAGCGGTTGCAAGAGAATTGAGAGAAAAGAATTTTATGAAGATTATTTCTTTGGCAAGCGAGGTTGTCTGAAAAGCCTGCTGCTGTTGTAAGGCGAAAATAATTATGGCAAGACATATTAAAAAAGGCGATATGGTCGAAGTTGTTACCGGCGAACACAAAGGAACGGTCGGCAAAGTAATGCGCGTTATCGTTTCTAAAAACAGAGCCGTTGTCGAAGGCGTAAACAGACGCTATAGACATGTAAGACCGAGCCAGAAATATCCACAGGGTGGCAGAATACAGATTGAGCAGCCTATACATATGAGTAATATTCTGCCGGTACACCCGAAGACGTCAAAAGGCACAAGAGTGAAATTTGCTACCGGCAAAAAAGGCGAGAAAAAACGGCTCAGCATTGATGGGACAGAAATAGGTGTGGTTAAAAAGGCTGATTAAAGTTATGGCAAGGTTAAAAGACCTATATAAATCGAAAATAGTTCCTGCTCTGCAGGAAAAGTACAAGTATAAAAGTACGATGGCTGTGCCGAAAATGCAGAAGGTAGTTGTATCGATGGGTGTCGGCAAGGCTGTTCAGGACAAGAAATTTATGGAACTGGCTCAGCGGGATTTGACGATGATTGTCGGACAAAAGCCGCTCATCTGCCGGGCAAAAAAAAGCGTTTCTAACTTCAAGGTCAGGCAGGGAGACCAGACAGGACTTAAGGTTACCCTTAGAGGCCTGAGAATGTACGAATTTATGGACAGGCTGATTAATCTGGCGATACCGAGAGTAAAAGACTTTAGAGGCTTGTCTCCGAACAGCTTTGACAGAAAAGGAAATTACTCACTCGGTATGAGTGAACAGACTGTATTTCCTGAAATAGACCCTGCAAAAGTAGAATCCGCGCAGGGTATGAATATAACCTTTGTTACCACGGCCATGACGGACGACGAGGCGAGAGAATTGCTGAAATTGTTCGGTATGCCGTTCAGGGAGAATTGATGACGACAAAAGCTCTCGTAAATAAATGCAGAAAGAAACCTAAATTCAGCACAAGGGCCTATACTCGATGTGAAATCTGCGGCAGAAGTCGTGCTGTTTATAAAAAGTTTAAAATTTGCCGACTTTGCCTGAGAAAACTTGCCAGTGAAGGCAAAATTCCAGGTCTGAAAAAGGCAAGCTGGTGATAGATAAATAATTTGAATTATTTTTTACAGGATACCTTAGATGCACAGTGATCCGATAGCGGACATGCTTACGAGAATACGAAATGCCGAACATGCCGGCCGGGAAAATGTTTCGATTAGAGCCTCGAAGGTATGTCAAGGTATTGCAGAAGTGCTGAAAAATGAAGGCTATATTAACGGTTTTGATAAGATTGACGATGCAACAGGACAGGGAATCATCAGGGTACTGCTTAAATACACCGATGAAGGAACACCGGCAATAGCCGAGATTAAAAAGATAAGTAAAAACGGAAGAAGAGTTTACAGTTCCGTTAAGACCCTTCCTTATGTTATGAACGGAATGGGAATAGCAATTGTTTCTACCAGTAAAGGCGTAATGACAGATAAACAATGCCGGGATAAGAATATCGGCGGCGAAGTAATTTGTACGGTGAGTTAATGAGCAGGATAGGGAAAAAACCAGTTGATATACCAGCCGGTGTGAAGGTCGAAATTTCCGGGCAGATGATCAAAATAGCCGGGGCCAAAGGCACTTTAGAGATGAAATGTCATCCGAAGATAAGTGTCAAGGTTGATGAGTCCGGCAAAAAAGTTCTTGTTGAAAAGCTGTCGGACGAAGGACGGATTGAAAGAGCGATGCATGGAACTACAAGGGCGCTGATTAATAATATGGTGGTCGGTGTCAGCAAGGGATTTGAGAAGAAATTGGAAATTTATGGTACCGGTTACAGCGTAAAAGAACAAGGCGGCAAACTGATTATACAGGTTGGTTACAGTCATCCTGCTGAAATGCCGGTGCCCAAAAGCGTAAAGGTCCAGATAGATGTGCCGGCGACAAAAGGTAATGATATACCGGCAAAATTTACCTTGACCGGATATAACAAACAGGAAATTGGACAGTTTGCCACTGATATAAGGAAAATAAGACCACCTGAGCCTTATCAGGGAAAAGGTATTCGATTTTCCGGTGAACACATTCGCAGAAAGGTCGGCAAGGCTCTTGCCGGTTCTACGGCATAATATTAGAAACTATAATTTTATTGAGATTTGCTCATGCAGATTGACAAAATAAAAAAAGCAAGACTTAGAAGAAAATTGCGAGTACACAAAAGAGTGCTCGGTACGCCGGACAGACCTCGTCTGAATGTTTTTCGTTCGAATCGACATATATACGCACAAATTGTCGATGATATCGCAGGCGTTACTCTTGCCTCGGCAAATACAAGGAGCAAAGTACTGCGTGACGGTCTGAATAAGACAAGCGATGTCGAAGCGGCCAAAATTGTCGGAAGCGAGATTGCAAAACAGGCAATACAGGTCGGTATCAAGGTTGTAAGATTTGATAGAAATAGATGTAAATATCATGGAAGAGTAAAAGCGCTTGCTGAGTCGGCAAGAGAAGCTGGTTTGGTATTTTAACAGGTTGGTTTAATTAATGTATGTAATTGCCGGATTTTGGAGATTATGAATTGGCTGAAGGGTCGAGAAGAACTGTTGCGAAAGATAGCGGTCCTATTGAGGAAAATGTAGTAAAGGTTTTCCGTTGCTCAAAGGTAGTCAAAGGCGGAAGGCGGTTCAGTTTTAGCGCTATGATTGCCGTCGGCGATAGAGCAGGAACTGTCGGGATTGGTTATGGAAAGGCAAAAGAAGTGCCTATGGCTGTCGACAAGGCTATTAAAGACGCTAAGAAAAGCCTTAAAACGGTATCGCTTCAGGGCCAGACAATACCGCATCAGATTATAGGCAGATTCGGTGCAACGAAAATAACCCTGGTGCCGGCAAGCCCCGGTACAGGTGTTATCGCCGGCTCGAGCGCAAGAGCTGTGCTGGAACTGGCAGGCGTTCATGATGTATTAACCAAAGTTTACGGCAGTACAACGACTAAAAATGTTGTAAAAGCGACAATGGACGGCTTATTAAAGCTTCGCGATTCCGAGACAATCGGCCAGCTTCGCGGAGTAGCCGTTGAGGCAGTAAAAAGGTGGTGAGGAAATCATGTTGAGTCATGAAATAACTAAAATAGCAGGTGCAAACAAGCAGAGAAAAAGGCTTGGCAAAGGTTCGGGCAGCGGTCAAGGTAAGACCTGCGGCAAAGGACATAAAGGCAGTTTAAGCAGAGCCGGCGCCGGCGGAAAATTAGGATATGAAGGCGGACAGATGCCGCTGTTTAGAAGGTTGCCGAAACGGGGTTTCAGTAACTACGCGTTTGTTCGCAGATACGAGATAATAAATGTTTCACAGCTCGACCGATTTGAAAATGGCTCTGAGATTGATGTGAAAAGTCTTTTCACTGCAGGTCTTGTCGATAGTACAAATAGCAAAGTTAAGGTTCTCGGCGACGGAGAGCTGACGAAAAAACTTAATGTAAGTGTCCATAAGTTCAGCAAAGCCGCACAAGATAAAATCCTGAGCTGCGGCGGTGTTGCGAAAGTGGTTGCATAAATTGATAAGGGAAATAAATGTTTAGTGCTGCTGTAAATATTTTCAAGATTCCCGACCTGCGGAATAAGGTGCTTTTTACTATAGCGCTTTTGATTATTTACAGAGTCGGGTTTCATATACCACTGCCGGGTATCGATCAGCAGCGAATGATTGGGGCCTCCCAGCAGCGTGACCAGAGCAGTCCTGTCGGCAGGGCGCTGGAACATCTGCAGATGCTTAGCGGCGGCAGCTTGAGCAGAAGCAGTTTGTTTGGGCTGGGTATTATGCCCTATATCACAGCTTCTATTATACTGATGC
>CAYTQR010000064.1:0-10435 GCA_964440045.1 uncultured Planctomycetaceae bacterium
TCGCCTTTTATGATGATGTCTTCACGCTAGATAAAAGGCGAGCCTACGCTATAGCTGACGAGATGATAAAAAGGGGGCTGAAAATACACTGGACATGTGAGACGAGGGTCAATCTGGTAGATAAAGAGCTGTTACGCCATATTAAGCAAGCCGGTTGCTATTCTATCGCCTATGGCATAGAATCAGGCTCGCAAGAGATATTGATATCGTTACAATCGACGCGACGGACCCCTTCGGCTGCGAAAAACTTCTGCCGGCCGGCTTTTTAAGGGAGTCTGTCAACTCATTAAAAAGGGCAGATGCGGTTGTCGTTACGCGGATTAATCAGTCCCAGCAGCAGAAATTTCAGGAAATAAAGGCCCGCGTATCCGAGATAAATCCGAATATAGCCTTTGCGACGGCTATTCACAAACCACGCTGTGCAAAGCTGATAAAAGACGAAACGGTGTCTCTGGCCGAGCTTGCAGAAAAGAAAATATATGCCTTTTGCGGTATCGGAAACCCCGATGCATTTTTTCAGACACTTGGCGAACTGGCTCTTAACATTGTCGGCACAAGAGTATATAATGACCATCATAGATATACCGCTTCGGATATTGAGGCAATTGCCTCCGATGCCAGGTATAAACAGGCTGAGATGATAATAACTACGCAAAAGGATTGGATAAAAGCGGCGTTGCTGTGTATGGAGAAATTCGATATTCCCATTGCCTTTCTGGCGGTGGAGCTCGAATTTGTTACCGGCCAGCAGGAAATTACAGCTCTCATCGATGGAGCGATGAAAAAATATGCATCCCGTTAGAAATTATAAATTTAAGAAAAGTTTTTTAACGGGATGAATCTTTTTATGAAATTGAGAGCATAAAAACTATATAATGGAGAAAGAATTTCTAACGGGATGTATGATAAGCTTATAAATGTCGTTCAAAATCTCGGTTCGCCGAGAGTATTACTGGCAGGAGATTTTTTACTGGATATCTATGTTTACGGCGATGCTCTGAGAATAAGTCCGGAAGCTCCTGTGCCTGTTTTGAAAGTCGTCAGCAGAGAATACCGGCCAGGCGGGGCAGCATCAGTCGCGGCAGACCTTGCTGCGCTGGGCGCAAGAACTTTTTGTCTCGGCACTGTCGGCAAAGATACTAATGCCCAGGTGCTGCGAGGATTACTTGAAAAAGCAGGCGCCGATATTTCCGGCCTTATAGAAGCTGAGGATAGATGCACAATTACAAAACAAAGATTCGTAGGCCTGGCTCAGCACAGACATCCGCAGCAGCTTTTAAGAGTCGATGAAGAAATGGATACTCATCTGAAAGACGAACAATATCGCCGGCTCCTTGATATCTGCAAACAGAAAATTTCTCAGGTCGATATCGTTTGCCTGCAGGACTACAATAAAGGGTTGTTTGAAAATGAATTTTGCCGAGATATCATTAAAATAGCCAAATCCGCAGATAAAAAGGTTCTAATTGACCCGGCTCCCGGCGCGGATTTTGCGAAATATGCATATGCCTCTGTTCTTACGCCAAACCGTATGGAAGCTTCTATCGCCACTGGTGTGGAGATTAAAACGATTGACGATGCTGCAAAAGCGGCAAAAATACTCACAGACAAACTCAGCCTTGAAGCGGTTATAATCACTCTCGATAAGGAAGGAGCATATCTCAAAGCCGGTTCACTCGAGGAGCATATACCTACCATTATTAGAAATGTCTATGATGTCAGCGGCGCAGGCGATATGGTTCTTGCCTCACTTGCCGCGGCGCTGGCGGCAGGTATCGATTACAAAACAGCGGTCCAAATTGCTAACATCGCTGGAGGAATAGAAGTCGAAAAATTCGGCACGGCTACGGTTTCAATCGAGGAAATAGTCAACGAGATGATGAGCAGAAAACAAAAGAGCGGCTCAAAAATCAAGAGTATAGACCAGCTGACCGATGAGCTCAAAAGTCATAAAAACCACGGGCACAAAATAGTCTTTACCAACGGCTGTTTTGATGTCCTGCATAGGGGACATATCGAATTCCTCAGCTTCTGCAAAGCTCATGGCGATATAGTCGTTCTTGGCCTTAACAGTGACAAAAGCGTTAAGGAAATTAAAGGCCCCGACAGACCTGTGAACAACCAGCTCGACAGGGCTGCGGTTTTATCTGCACTTGAAAGCATTGACTATATCGTGGTTTTCGATGAGCCTGACCCGCTTGAGACTATTAAAAAGGTACAGCCGAATGTATTAGTCAAGGGGCAGGATTGGGAAGAAAAAGGTGTCATCGGCAGGGAATTTGTCGAATCTATCGGCGGCAAAGTTGTTCTGGCTCCGATTGTCGAGGGTAAAAGCTCTACCGGCACCATAGAAAAAATAAAATCATTATGGAAAAAGGAACAATGAAAAATCAGATTGCCGAGACAATTGCGATACACAGAAAAATGCTCAATGTTTTCGAGACTGACTGTATCGATATAATTGAGGCCGCTGCAAAAGCGGTAATCGACTGTATTGAAAAAGGCGGGATAATCTATACCTGCGGCAACGGCGGGTCAGCCGCTGATGCTCAGCATATCGCAGCGGAACTTATCGGCAGGTTTCTGAAAGATAGAAAAGCGCTTCCATCTGTTGCGCTTTCAACGGATACTTCCGTTATAACCTCAGTTGCAAATGATTACGGCTTTGAAGATATATTTGCAAAGCAGGTTGAAGGACTTGTCAAAAAAGAAGATTGTCTCTGGGCGCTGTCAACCAGCGGTAACAGCGGCAATGTTGTAAAAGCGGCCGAGCTTGCAAAGGCTCGCGGCGCAAAAGTTATCGCATTTACCGGAAAAGCAAACAGTCAGCTTGAAAAAATCGCGGATATATGTCTCTCTGCGCCGCATGATAAATCTTTCGCCGTCCAGGAAATGCACCAGCTTGCGTATCATATTATCTGCGGTCTTGTTGAACAGCACTTTACAGAGGACAAATAAGTATGTCTCAAAAGGCTATATTTCTTGATAGAGATGACACAATCATAGAGGATTCAGGCTATATCAGCAGTCCGCAGCAGGTAAAGCTGATACCCGGCGCGGCGCAGGCGATTTCTGCTCTGCGGAAGATAGGCTATAAACTTATCATTGTCTCAAACCAGTCGGGCATTGCTCGCGGCATAGTCACCGAACAGGCAATCGCGCAAATTCACGAAAAACTGAAACAGCTTCTGGCAGAACAAAACGCCTATCTCGACAGAATTTATTACTGTCCTTATCATCCCGAAGGGGCTGTGCGAAAATTCCGCAAGGATAGCGACTGGCGAAAACCAAAACCCGGGATGCTGCTTGCCGCTGCCAAGGAAATGAAGATTGATTTAGCCGACTCATGGATGATTGGCAATGCCTACAGAGATGTGATTGCGGGAAAGGCCGCGGGCTGTCGTACAATTCTTATAAAATCACATACCTATATGCCCGTTCAGCAGCTCGACGACCCGGATGCCGATTTTGAGGCGATAAATCTTAAGGAAGCTGTAAATATAGTTAAGAGGGAAATCATGCCGAAACAAAGCGATGAAACACCCAAACCGGCCGAAGAACCGCAACAAGTACAGCAGAGCGAACCTCAGCCGGCCCAACCGATACATAAAAGCGAAGAAGCTGAAACAACCGAACAAAAAATACAAGAGCCCGTTTCCGGCGCTTCGAGCCGGAAAACGGAACAGCTGCTTGAGGAGATTAAGCTTTTGCTCCAAAGCAAACATCGCAGTGAATTATACAGCGATTTTTCCGCATTTAAACTTTTTGCCGGTATCCTGCAGATAGTAGTTCTCGCCTGCCTTTTTATTGCCTTACAGTATAGGATGTCCCCGACCGGCTCCGACGGGGCAGTATTTACCGCTTTGGGTTTTGCGATAGTTTTTCAGCTCATGGCGATTACACTTTATATAATGCACAATGACAGATGATGGAATTGACGCACTATGAGCTGCCGAAATATATTAGTCTGGCTGCCTTCGCCGATGGGTGATGCCGTAATGGCAACACCGGCCATGGCTGCTATTAGAAATCTCTTTGCCGGCGACAAAATTACCTTCTGTTCGAACGGAACCGTTGCCGAGATACTGTCCGGCTGTCCGTTTACCGATGAGTGGATAATCCTCAAAAGTCACAGCCTGTTTAAAATTGCAGCGGAATTGAAAAAACACAAATTCGATACCGCGATACTTCTAAAAAATTCCTTTGCTTCTGCCCTTGCGGTATTTCTTGCCGGTATCAAAACCCGCGCCGGCTACGCAAGAGAGGGCAGGGGTATTTTCCTGACCGAAAAACTTGCTCCCGAAAAAACCTGTCTGTTGAAATACAGACCGTTATCAGCCGTTGATTACTATCTTGCCCTGGCCGGGTGGCTCGGCGCAGAGATTGTAAAAACAAAATTGTCGCTCGAAATAGATGAAAACGACAAAAAAACAGTCCTCGAAAAATTCGGGCCGAATCTGACCGGCGAAAAACCTGTCATTATTCTCGTGCCCGGCGGGGCTTTTGGGCCGAGTAAACTCTGGCCGGGAGAAAGATTTGCGAAAGTTGCCGACTTTTTAGTCGAAAAATTTTCAGCTAATGTTTTCATCTCAGTAAGCCCGAATGAAAAGGAAATGCAAATAGCAGAAAAAATCTGCTCCGAGGCGAAATACCCTATTGTGAACCTGGCGAAAAATCCTGTTACACTAAGACAATTAAAGGCTCTGTTTTCTTTTGCAAATCTTGTCATAACCAACGATACCGGCCCGCGTCATATAGCTGTGGCGCTTGGCCGAAAGGTGATAACACTTTTCGGGCCGAACAACCCTGCCTGGACGGCAAATGATTATAACGATGAGATGAAAATAGTTGCAGATGTTCCCTGCTCGCCGTGCGATAAGCCTGTATGCAAAAAAGAGGCGCACTACTGTATGGAATCAATAACTGCCGAGGCCGTTTGTCAAGCGATTGATAAGATTCTTACAACTGCCACGGCCGGCGATGGATTTGTGGAAATTGCTCCTGATTTTTACCTCCACAGCAGTTTTGTCGATTGTTTCGCAGAGCTCGGCATTGAAAACATAGATGATGTATTTGCCTTTGAGGCAGGGAAGAATTTAACCAAGGACAATCTTGCCGGCTTTCGTCAAAGAATCAGATTTGACACGAATAATCCCGAAGCTACATTGTTCTTAAAGCGATATCAGAATATTCCCAAATCAATGCAGTTAAGAAACTGGCTTACCAGGCGAAAACGAATATCGACAATGGCCTGTGATTTAGAACCTGCCCAGGCTTTACAGAAGCTTGGCATAGATACGCCGCGAACAATTGCCTTCGGCGAGGATTGGCATGGATTATTCGAGAAGCGGAGCTTTATAATAACAGAAAAAATTCCTGACGCGATGAGTCTTGAGCAAAAAGTTCCGGATTATTTCTATAGCCATAGAAAAACATTTACTAAAAACCTTGCAGCATTTGTAAGAAAATTTCACGAAACAGGATACCGTCACCGCGATTTGTATCTTTGTCATATATTCTGCAATCCGCAGCGCCAATTTACGCTTATCGACCTGAACAGGGTATTCAGGCCTGCGTTTTTCTCGCAAAGATATCGAATAAAAGACTTGGCTCAGCTTTACTACTCGGCGCCGGGTAAAATTTTTACGAAAACAGACAGATTGCGGTTCTTTTTAGCTTATATGCAGAAAGATAAACTTTCAAAAGAAGACAAAATCTTTATAAAGAAAGTTAAATCAAAGGCACAAAGAATGGCAAAGCACGACAAGAAGCACAGCAGAGTTGTGCCGTTTGAAAACTGACTATATGAAACTTGCGATAATTACAGAACGTGCGAATATAACGCTGGGCGGAGCGGAGAGAAGCGTCTTTGAGCTTGCCGCGCGAATGGCTCTGCTGGGTCTCGATGTAAAAATCCTTGCCGGGGCGGGAACTACACAATCCCGCAGAGTTAAAGTCCTGTGCGGCAACAAGAAAAAACGGGTTTCTCTTAATAGTTTTAAAAAGGCTCTGTCCGCTCATCTTAAGGAAAATCACTACGATATAGTCCACAGCACGCTTCCATTCGACTTTGCCGATGTCTATCAGCCCAGAGGCGGCAGCTATCCCGAAGCTGCTATTCGTAATGCCGCAAGCTACAGCACTGCTACTTTGAGAATTTTCAAGCTCCTGACAAGTTTTGCCAATTCCAGAAGGGCATCGCTTGCGCAGGCAGAGAGGAAACTGTGCAAAGTTATCCGCCGGGGCAGGGCGAAAAAAACTCCTGTCATTGCTGCGATTAGCCAATATGTCAGGATACAATTTAAAAAGCATTACAATCTACCGGACGAAAAAATCTACCTCTGCCCGAATGGAATACGTCTGCTCAAATCGCAGCAGGCTCTCAAAACCGACCGGCTCCGGGCGCAGATAATGACCAGGCTTAATATCAAGCAGGCCGATGAACCCGTGTTTTTCCTCTTCGCCGCTCACAACTTCAGGCTCAAAGGTCTTTCAAACCTTATAAAGGCGCTGGCTCTCGTAAGTGAAAGGTCCATACAAAGGCCGGCTTATCTTATCGTCGCAGGCAGGGGGCAGGGGCACAAATACCGCCGGCTTGCCGGACGTATGAAAGTTAAGAACAGAATAATCTTTTTCGGCCCTGCAGGCAGTATAAGCAATTTACTTGCCGTTACTGATGTTGCTGTTTTGCCTACTTATTACGACCCTTCGAGCAGATTTATACTCGAATCGCTCGCTGCCGGCAAACCTGTAATCACAACAAAATACAACGGTGCGACTGATTTATTCACGCCTGACAGGCATGGCAGAGTTTTCGAATCGCCGGGCGATGTCGATTCGCTGGCCCAGGCAATGAAATACTTTTGCAGCGCTGAGCATATTACCGCTGCGAAAAAAGCAATCGAACAGGATGATATTAAATCAAAGGTTTCAATTGAAGCTCATTGTAAAAAGCTGTTGGCTCTTTACGAAACGATACTTAAAAACAGGACGCAGGAATGAAAGTTATTATTTTAATCGCGGCCTCTTATTTAATCGGCTCAATATCTTTTGCCAGGCTTATCGCTAAGATGCACGGCAGGGACCTTTGCCAAATCGGTTCCGGAAATCTTGGCGCGACAAATCTCGCGCGAGCCTGCGGCAAAAAGTGGGCGTACCTTTGTTTTGGATTGGACGTTCTTAAAGGTTTTGTCCCGAGCTTTACAGCAAAGTTTATTTTAATTTCTGATTCTGTTACCCCTGCAGCTCTTGCTCTTTGGCTCGCTGTTGGCGCAGCGGCTGTTTTGGGCCATGTCTTTCCGTTCTATCTTAAGTTCAAGGGCGGTAAAGGCGTCGCCACGAGTTTCGGCATGGTGCTCGGCATCTGGCCTTATTATGCGGTCCCCGGTCTCATCTGTTTTGCCCTATGGGCTGTGATAGTTCTGACCTGGCGGTATATTTCGCTCGGCTCGGTTATTACCGCAGCTGTTTTTCCATTAATAATGATTATTTTAACAGCGGTTTTGAAAAGCTGGCATTTTGATACCGTTTGGCCGTTGATTGCCGCAGCGGTAATCCTGTGTTCGCTGGTAATATTCCTGCATCGTACCAATATTAAAAGACTCCTTACAGGCACAGAAAATAAGGTTCTGTAGAGAAATTCAGAGGTTGAGGTGTAAATCAACGTCCAAATATGCCGGGAAATTACACTTGCATAGGGGATTTGGGGGTTTATAATCAGCTTAGATATGCGGGTGTAGCTCAGTGGTAGAGCGTCACGTTGCCAACGTGAATGTCGTGAGTTCGAGCCTCATCACCCGCTTTAGTTGGTATTTGGTATATAGTATTTAGTGAATAGCATAAGGTAACAGGAGGCCGTTTTTGGTGGTATTCAACTTGCTGAATACCAGCGACTAAATACTAACGACTAAAATATCAGTGAGGTACCGGCCCACTTCTGTTTTCACAGAAAACGTGGGGGTCTGGCGCTGGTTGCTGATATGTCATAAAGCCCGGTTAAAGGCTTCAGGACATATACGGCCTGAAGTTTTTTTGTTTATAATTATATAAAAAAGCACTTAGGAGCTACAAATGGCAGCGGAAACTAATACACAACAAAAGGAAGCGAAAAGCAGCGAGATAGAAAATATCGTCAGTGTAGAAGCAGCAGGGCCGTGCAAAAAGAAAATCAGCATTGAGGTTCCCGCTGAAAAAATCAGCAAGGCCTTGGATGGACAGTATGACGACCTCAGGAAAAACGCCCTTGTACCCGGTTTTAGAAAGGGCAGAGCGCCGCGAAGGCTGCTCGAAAAACGATTCGGCAAAGAAGCAACAGAGCAGGTAAAAGTCAAACTGCTGCTCGATGCGAGCGAGGCAGCGATAAAGGATAAGAATCTTGATTCGCTGGGCGAGCCGGATATCGACCTTGAAAAAATTGAACTGCCGGAAAGCGGCTCTTTGAAGTTCGACTTCGAGATTGAGGTTCGGCCGGAATTTGAACTGCCAAGTCTTGAAGGAATACCCGTTGAAAAGCCAAAGCTTGAAGTTACCGATAAGGCAGTTGAACAGGAGATAACAGAATTAACCAAACGGCTGGGAACATGGAAGCCAAAAGAGGGCAAAATCGCTGCTGATGACCAGATAATCGCTGATGTTGTTTTGAAGATTGCCGATGGCGAAGAGGAAAAAGTCAATAATGCGGAAATTTATGCAAAACCGCGCGGCCTGGTGGGCAAGGTGCCGGTCGATAAGCTCGATGAACTTCTGATTGGCGCAAAGGCAGGTGATGTAAAAATGACAACTGTTGATGTGCCGGCCACATTTTTTGACGAAAAATACCGCGGCAAAAAAGTAAATGTAGAAATTAAAATCAATGACACAAAACAGCTTGTTCCCGCTAAGCTCGATGAGAATTTCTTTAAGAGATTCGGCGTAGAAGATAAGAATAAACTTGCTGAGATTATACGCCAGAGGCACGAGGCGGATATCGAAAGGCAGCAGAAAGAAGCAATGCGCCAGTCGGTTCGCCAGTTCCTGCTCGGCAAGGTTGATTTCGATTTGCCTGCCGATATTGTCGCAGACCAGTCACAGCAACTTTTAAAGAGGCAATACACAAGACTGCTTATGCAAGGCTTAAAGGCGGAAGATATTCAGCAGCAGATGGAGCAGTTAAGAGCTTCAAGCCAGGAGCAGGCAAAAGAGCAGCTCAAGGGCTTTTTCGTTATGGATGCGATTGCCAAAAAGCTCGATATCCAGACAACCGAAGAGGAAATCAACGGCTATATCGCCCAGGCCGCGATGTACCGGCAGACTCGCCCCGAAAAACTCCGAGAGCAGATGTCGCGAGACGGCTCGCTTACGCAGGCAGCAATTGAAATTCGTGAGATTAAGTGCATTGACAAGATTCTCGAATCAGCAAAGATTACGGAAGTAAAATCGCCTGCCAAAACCCCCGCGAAAGCGGGGGCGAAAAAAACCGCACCAAAAGCTGAAAAGAAGACCACGCCGAAAGCCAAAAAAGCCGAACCTAAAAAAGCCGGCAAGCCGGTTAGAAAATCACCTGCTGCAAGGAAAAGTGACAAGGGAAAATAGCCGATAACAAAGTATAGTATTATTGTTTTGACGGCGGTAAGTTCTTATAAAAAGGGCGGTTAAGGAAACAAAAAATGATTATTGAGCCACAAAGAAGTCCGATAAGAACAATGGATTCGAGAATCCAGGCATCCAATTATCAGAAAACACGCGAGATGACGCTTGATGATATGCTGTTGGAGAACAGGATTATCTTTATGATTGGCGAGATATCCTACGGCCTGGCGGCAACGGTGATTATGAAGATGTTGTATCTCGACAATCAGAAGCGCGGCAGTGAAATCAGTCTTTATATAAATTCGCCTGGCGGAAGTGTTGACGACACGATGGCGATTTATGATACGATGAGTTTTATCGGTTCGCCTGTGGCCACCTTTTGTATCGGCAGGGCCGAGTCGGGCGCGGCAATAATTCTTTCGGCGGGAGAAAAAGGCAGACGTCACGCTCTGCCTCATGCAAAAGTCATGCTCCATCAGCCCTGGGGCGGTGTTTCGGGCCAGGCTTCCGATATTCAGATTCAGGCTGAGGAAATTCTCAAGGCAAAAAAGATGATAAATGAAATTCTCTCCAAAATTACAGGGCAGCCGATTGAAAAAATCACCGCGGAAACAGAACGTGATAGATATATGACGGCTGAAGAAGCAAAAAACTATGGCCTGATTGACGACGTCCTGCATGAAGTAGAAGACGAAAAGAAGAAAAAAGGGAAAAAGTAAAAAATGTAGCCACGAAGGCACAAAGGCACCAAGAAAAAAGGATATAAATTAAAAACCTTTGTGTCTTGGTGTCTTAGTGGCTATTAAAAAAGAAAAAGGAAAAAGGAAAATGGCGCTAAATCAGAATCTTGTTCCGATAGTGATAGAAA